>JAKRSE010000402.1:0-1612 GCA_022402505.1 Fimbriimonadaceae bacterium
GACAGACCGAACACTCGACGGCGTGAAGCTCGTCGTCGTCGATCTTTCCGGCCGCATGGGCTCCGGCCGCCTCGAAGGCGTCCTGAATCGTCACGTCCTTCTCACGATGCCGGCCGGGCATGATCGTTCCGCCATAGAGGAAGACCGACGGAACGTTCAGCCTCGCCATGACCATCAGCATCCCCGGCAGGCTCTTGTCGCATCCCGCGATCCCGACGAGCCCGTCGTAGCAGTGGGCCCGCATCATCAGCTCGACCGAATCAGCGATCGCCTCTCGGCTCGCCAGGCTCATCTTCATCCCCTGGTGACCCATCGCAATCCCGTCGCTGACGCTGATCGTGTTGAAGCGGCGGGGGGTGGCGCCGGCCGCCTTCACCGCCTCGGCCACTCGGATTCCCTGGGCATCCAGGTTGACGTTGCACGGGGTGGCCTCGCTCCAGACGGTGGCGACGCCGACGAAGGGCTTGGCCAGATCGGCGTCGGTCAGGCCCATGGCTCGGAGCATGGCCCGGTTGGCGGTCTTGTCGACGCCTTCGGTGATGGTGCGGCTTTGGTGGCGGGGGTCGAAGCTCATGTTCTTGCAATGTTTGTGGGGCGAAGGAAAAGATCAACGGCCGGGCTGTCGCCGACCTCAATGGCTCGGTCCTCCAGGTCGGCGATGAACCGCTCGAACCCGAGGTCCATCCCGGCCACCTGGAAGCCGACCAAGGCGCGGCCCCGGTCGGACCCGTGGTTCCGATAATGGAACAGGCTGATGTTCCACCGACCGTCCAGATCGGTGAGGAAGGCCTCCAAGGCGCCGGGCCGCTCGGGGAATTCCACGCGGAAGATCCGCTCGTTTCGAGCCTCCATGGAACGGCCTCCGACCATGTGGCGGATGTGGCTCTTGGCCGTTTCGTCGCCGGTCAGGTTTCGGACCGGAAAGCCTTCCTGCTTCAGCCGGGCAAGCAGCGAGGCGACGTCCGCCTCGCCCTGGCAGGAGACTCCGACAAAAACGGCCGCCTCCGCACTCGGACCGATCCGGTAGTTGAACTCGGTGATGCTGCGGCCGTGGAGGGCTCGGATGAGGCCGAGGAAGCTCCCGGGCCGTTCGGGAATCCGGATCGCCAGAATCACCTCAGCCCGCTCGCCCACACCTGCTCGCTCGGCGATGAATTGGAGGCGATCGAAATTCAGGTTCGCGCCGCTCAGGATCGTGGCCAGGGGCCGGTCGCCGGGATGCTCGCCGGCCCACTTCTTCAGGCCGGCAAAGCCCAGAGCCCCGGCCGGCTCGACGAGGGCCCGGCAATCCTCATAAATCTCTTTGACCGCCGCGCAGATCTCGTCGGTGGAGACCCGGATCACCCCGTCGGCCCAGCGGCGGACCAGGTGAAAGGTCACCTCGCCGACCCGGCGGACCGCGCAGCCGTCGGCGAACTGGCCGACGTGATCGAGCGAAACGATTCCGCCGGCCCGAAGGGATTCGGCCATCGCCGCGCTGTCCTCCGCCTCCACGCCGAAGACCTTGATCCCCGGACGAAGCTGCTTGAGCGCCAGGGCCACCCCGGCGAGCAGGCCTCCTCCTCCCACCGGCACGAAGACGGCCTGCAGGTCGGCCGGGGCCTGGTCGTGC
>JAKRSE010000402.1:1622-5280 GCA_022402505.1 Fimbriimonadaceae bacterium
TCGGCTTGGGGCCGGCGACCGACGGCGCGGTTGGCGGCGGCCAGGGCGAGGGCGACCTCTTTGGCCTCGTCGAAGTTGTCGCCCTCCACCAGGAGCTCGGCTCCCAGCGACCGGATCGCCTCCTGCTTGATGGTCGGTGCGGTCCGAGGGACGACGATGGTCGCCCGGCAGCCGAGCCGAGATGCCGAAACGGCCACCCCCTGCGCGTGGTTGCCGGCCGAAGCCGCCACCACTCCGCGATCGAGCCGGGCGCGATCGAGGGAGGACATCAGCTGATAGGCCCCCCGCAGCTTGAACGAGTGGACCGGCTGTTCGTCCTCCCGCTTGAGCCAGACCGGACGGCCGGCGATCCCGGACAGCCTGCGGGCCGCCGTCAACCGGGTCCGGTCGGCGACCTCGTAGACGTCCGAGATCTCCATGGACCTCAGGAGCTCCTCGGCAGAGGGCAGATTCATCGGCGGCTCAGGACTGCTCGGGCGGGTTCTTCGCCTGGATGAAGGGCATGAGGGCCCGAAGCTCGCGCCCGACCACCTCCAGCTTATGCGACCGCTCCCGAGACCGGCGCGCGTTCATCACGGGCCGACCGGCTTCGTTTTCGGCGATCCAGTCCTTCGCGAACTTCCCGCTCTGGATGTCGGCCAGAAGCTCCTTCATCGCCGCCTTGCTCTGGTCGTTGATCACCTTGTCTCCGGCCACGTAGTCGCCCCATTCGGCCGTGTCGCTGATCGAGTAGCGCATCCAGCTCAGGCCGCCTTCATAGAGCAGGTCCACGATGAGCTTGGTCTCGTGGAGGCACTCGAAGTAGGCCGCTTCCGGCTGGTAGCCCGCTTCGACCAGGGTCTCGAAGCCGGCCTTGATGAGCGCGGCGAGGCCGCCGCAGAGGACCGCCTGCTCGCCGAAGAGATCGGTCTCGGTCTCCTCCTTGAAGGTGGTCTCCAGGATTCCGGCCCGCGCGCAGCCGATGCCGGCGCCGTAGCTCAGAGCCCGAGCCTTCGCCTGGCCGGTCGCGTCCTGATGCACGGCGACCAGGCCGGGCATTCCGGCCCCGGTGCGATACTCGTGCCGCAGCCGGTGGCCGGGGCCCTTCGGCGCGATCATCGTGACATCCACCTCGGCGGGCGGAGTGATGAGGCCGAAGTGGACATTGAACCCATGGGCGAACATCAGCATCTGACCCGGGCGGAGGTTCGGCGCGACCGACTCTTCGTAGATGCCCTTCATCGGGACATCCGGCGTGCAGAACATCAGCACGTCGCAGGTCTTGGCGGCCTCGGCGACGGTCATGACCGTCAGGCCGTCCTCCTCGGCGACCTTCCAGCTCTTCGAGCCTTCGTAGAGGGCGACCACGACGTCGCCGCCGCTGTCCTTCAGGTTCTGAGCATGGGCGTGGCCCTGACTGCCGTAGCCGACGATGGCGACCTTCTGGCCCTTGATGAGACCGGCGTCGACGTCCTTTTCGTAATGGATGATGGCCATGATGGGTTGGGGGGGTCAGCGGGCCTCCACGCGCATGGCGGCGGCTCCGGTGCGGACGATCTCCTTGATCTCGTAGGGTTCCACGAGCGCCAGGAAACGCTCGATGTCCCGAGGTTCGGCAGTGAACTCCACGGTCATCGCATCCTGGCTGAGATGGGCGATTCGGCCGCCCATAATATGAACGACATCCAGCACTTCGCGCCGGCGGTCCGGGCCGACGCCGATCTTCACCAGGGCCAGCTCGCGCATCACTCCCTGGCTGCCGGGAAGGTCTTCGGCCTCCACCACGTCGATCAGCTTGATCATCTGAGCGATGCAGAGCCGCAGGTCGTCCTCATTGTTCTCGGGGTCCAGCAGGATGGTGGCGCGGCTGAATCCCGGCTGCTCGCAGTCGCCGACGCTCATGCTCGCCAGGCTGAAGCCTCGCCGGCGGAAGAGGCTGACGAGGCGGTTCAGCGTCCCCGCCTCGCTCTGGACCATCGCCGTGATCGTGTGGGTCTGGCTCACGACTTCACCTGCTTCAGGGCCGGGTCCATGATCAGGTTGTCGTTGCCGGCTCCGGCAGCGACCATCGGGTAGACGTTCTCCTCCATCTGGACGACGAATTCGGCCAGGACCGGCCCCTTGTGCTCGCGGGCCGCCGCCACCACCGCATCCACGTCCTCCGCCTTGTCGCAGCGCAGGTAGCGGATGCCGTAGGCTTCGGCCAGCTTGCCGTAGTCGGGGTTGCCCATCTCGACGTGGCTGTACCGGTTGTCGTAGAAGAGCTCCTGCCACTGGCGGACCATGCCGAGGAAGCCGTTGTTCACCAGGGCGATCTTCACGTCCACCCCGTTCTCGGCCACCGTCATCAGCTCCTGCAGGGTCATCTGGAAGCCGCCGTCGCCGACGACCGCCCAGACCTCGTCGTCCGGCCGGGCGAACTTGGCCCCGACCGCCGCCGGGAATCCGAATCCCATCGTCCCCAGACCGCCGCTGCTCAGCCAGTTGTAGGGTTCGCGGAACCGATAGAACTGGGCGCACCACATCTGATGCTGGCCGACGTCGGTGCTGACGATCGCCCGGCCGTCGGTGGCCTTGTCGATCGCCCGCATGACATGCCGCTGCAGGAACCGCCCATCCTCAGGAACCACGAGGGGGTACTGCGCCTGCCAGTCGCGAATCTGCTTCCACCAGTCTTCGTGCGTCTTCTCCGGCACCGCCTCCAGGAAGGCGGGGAGGGCCTTGGCGAGATCGCCTTCGATCCGGCAGATGGTCGAAACCGCCTTGCCGAACTCGGCCTGGTCGATGTCGAAGTGGATGATCTTGGCGTTCGGCGCGAATTCGGCCGTCTTGCCCGTCAGCCGGTCGTCGAAGCGGATGCCGATGCCGATGACCAGATCGGCCTGCTGGACCGCCAGGGTGCCGGCCGCTTCGCCGTGCATCCCCATCATTCCCAGGCTGCGGGGGTCGTGTCGGTCGATGCAGCCGAGACCCAGGAGAGAGTTGATGATCGGCAGGTCGGCCTTGGCCGCCAGGGCGCGGAGCGCCTCGGAGGTTTCGGACCAGACCACGCCCGCCCCGGCGATGGCGACCGGCCGTTCAGCGGCGGCAAGCATCAAAGCGGCCGCCTCGATGGCGGCGGGATCGGCCGCGCCGGGAAGCCGGTAGCCTCGCCGCTCGACCTTTTCCGGGAACTCCGCCTCGGTCATGGCGATGAAGACGTCCTTGGGGATGTCGACCAGCACCGGACCCTTGCGGCCCGTCCGCGCCAGATAGAAGGCCTCGGCCATCACGTGCGGCAGGTCGTTCACGTCGGTCACCAGATAGTTGTGCTTGGTGATCGGAATGGTGATGCCCTGGATGTCGGTCTCCTGGAAGGCGTCCTTGCCGATGGCCCAGCTGTTCACCTGGCCCGTCAGGACGACCATCGGAACGCTGTCCATCATCGCATTGGCGATGCCGGTGACCAGGTTCGTCGCGCCGGGGCCGCTGGTGCCCAGGCAGACTCCGACCCGCCCGGTCGCCCGGGCATAGCCGTCGGCCATGTGGGCGGCGCACTGCTCGTGGCGCACCAGGACGTGCCGGATCTCCGGCCAGTTCAGCATCTCGTCATACAGGGGGAGGACGACGCCGCCCGGGTAGCCGAAGAGGACGTCGGTCCCCTCCCGCTTCAGCGCCTCCATCACGATCCTGGCTCCGC
>JAKRSE010000403.1:0-3888 GCA_022402505.1 Fimbriimonadaceae bacterium
CTGATCAAAGGGGCCGTTCCCGGCAAGGCCGGTACGCTGCTGAATATTGTGCCGCCGAAGTGCACAAGGACGCCGAGGCGATTCAGCTTCTGAAGCGAATCGAATACGGTGGAACGACGACGAATGAGTCGAGAAATCCCTGAAGAAGACGTATACTAAGGAACCGCTCTTTCAGAGCCGAAAGAGCAGGCCCTCAGCCGTCACCCATGGCGCATCTGGATCCCTCCCGGGCCGAATTCTGGCCGCAAGAGGACCTGCAGGACCTGCTTGAGACCGTCCGCAGGGTGAAGCGTCCTGCCGACTATGACCGCTTGACCCGAGGCTGGGAGCTGGCCTGCCGGGCCCACGAGGGCCAGCGTCGAAAGACGGGCGAAGCCTACGTTCACCACCCGATCGCCGTGGCGAAGACCGTGGCCTCGCCCCGGGTGGACGACGATGGAATCATCGCCGCGCTGCTCCACGACGTGGTGGAGGACACCGTCGTCTCTTCGGAAGAGATCGAGGCGGCGTTCGGTCCGGATGTGCGGCAGCTGGTGGATGGGGTCACCAAGCTGGACGTCCCCGAGAGCGCGGGCCCCACGAGCAGCCGCGAGGCCGAAAACCTCCGGCGGATGCTGCTGGCGATGGCCCGAGACTTCCGGGTGATGCTGATCAAGCTCTCCGACCGGCTCCACAACCTGCAGACGATCCACGGCCAAAACCCCGAGAGCCAGACCAAAAAGGCGAACGAAACGCTTGAAGTCTTCGCTCCCCTGGCCGCCCGGCTGGGAGTCTGGCAGCTGAAGTGGCAGCTCGAAGACCTGGCATTCAAGGTGCTCCACCCCGAAGAGTTCCGCCGGATCAGCAACCTGGTCGCCCAGTCCAAAGAGGAGAGGGACCGGGAGCTGAATGCGGCGATGGCGATTCTGCGCACCCGGCTGGATGAGCGCGGATTGGGCCACGCCCTGCTGATGGGCCGCACCAAGCACCTTTTTTCCATCTACAACAAGATGGTCAAGCAGGACCTCGCCTTCGAGGAGATCCTCGACCTTTCGGCGCTCCGGATTCTGCTCAACACCCCGACCGAATGCTATGTCGCAATGGGGGTCGTCCACGAGCTTTGGCGGCCGATGCAGGGCAAGGACATGTTCTTCGACTACATCGGCTCGCCGAAGCCCAACGGCTACCAGTCGATCCACACGAAGGTGCTTGGTGCGAACGGCCAGACCCTGGAGGTCCAGATCCGCACCCACCGGATGCACGAGGTTGCCGAATTCGGGGTCGCCGCCCACTGGAGCTACAAGGAGGGCCGGCCGGCCGCCGACACTCCGGCCCAGTTCGGCCAGCTCCGACGGCAGCTGGATGAGATCAGCCGTCAGGGCTCGGGCCGCGAGTTTCTCCGAGACCTCAGCACCGACGTCTTCAGCGATCAGGTCTTCGTCCGGACGCCGAAAGGGGATGTCATCGAGCTGCCCCTCGATTCCACTCCGATCGACTTCGCCTTTCGAATCCACACCGATCTGGGCTTGAAGACCACCGGCGCCAAGGTCAACGGCACGATGGTGCCCCTGCATACGAAGCTCCAGAACGGGGACGTCGTTCAACTCATCACCCGGACGGGCAGTTCGCCGAGCCCGGACTGGCTGAAGTTCACCAAGAGCCGGCACGCTCGGGCCAAGCTGAAGGCCTACTTCCGCCGTCGGGGCCAGGAGCGCAATGCCGCCGACGGCCGCCAGGCGATCGTGCAGGAGCTGCGTCGCCAGGGCCTGGATCCCCGAGCCATGCTCAGCGAGGAGAACCTGGCCCAGATTGCCGCGAAGATGCGCGGCAAGATCTCGGCCGACCTCATCTTTGCCCGAGTCGGCGAGGGACTGACATCGGTCCATTCCGTGGTTCAGAAACTGAAGGAGCTGAGCCCCTCTGCGCCCCCGCCGCCTCCGCTGGAGACCCTGGCCCTGGTGGATGCTCCGCCGGAATCCGGGTTCGCCCCTTCGATCTCCGGGCGGCTCGACAACGTCCTCTACCGGCGCGGCAAGTGCTGTCTGCCGATCCCGGGCGACGAGGTGGCGGGCTACGTCTCGCGCGGCCGAGGGATCATTCTCCACCGGACGATCTGCCCGAATCTGCTCGGCATCATGGAGCAGGAGAAGGAGCGGATTCAGGACCTGACGTGGGAGGCGGAGCCGGACGGCGTCTTCCCGGTGATGGTGAAGATCACGGCCCTGGACCGCGACGGACTGCTCCACGATGTGACCGCCTGCCTGGCGGAATCGAAGACCGGAGTCCTGAGCGCCAAGGTGAAGACCCTTCCGAACACCACCGCCGAATTCCACTTCGGATTGAACATTCGGGATGTCCGGCACCTGCGCGAGGTCTCGGCCCGCATCAGCCGGATGGCGGACGTGATCTCCGTGACGCGCCTCTTCGGCAAGGCTTGAGAGACGGCCCGGCGTCAGCCGGCCGGCATTTCGTGGAGCCACATGACGACGGCGTCTTCCTTGTTGTCCGGGTAGTAGCCCTTCCGCCTGGCTGCGGCGACGAACCCCATGCTCTCGTAGAGGCCGATCGCCACCGGATTCCCGGCCCTCACCTCAAGGGTGGCGCAGGCGGCGCCCGACTCCCGCGACCGTTTGAGCAGCTCCACCATCAGCCTCCGGCCGTGGCCCCGACCGCGGTGATCCAAGTGAACGGCGACGTTCGTGATGTGCGATTCATCCCCGATCAGCCAGGCTCCGGCGTAGCCGATGACCCGGCCGTTTTCAAGGAGGACGATGAAGAGGCTTTGGGGGTTCTTGAGCTCCGCGGTGAAGCTGAGCTCGGACCAGGGCGCGCTGTGGACGGTGCGCTCGATTTCGACCACCGTCTTGATGTGGTGCGCGGCCAGGCTTTCGAACCGCAGGATCGCCGAAGATTCAACCGCCAAGGTACAGCTCCTTCACTCGGGAATCGACCAGCAGGTCGCGGCCCGGCCCTTCCAGCTGGATCACCCCGGTCTCCAGGACATAAGCCCAGTCGGCGATCTCCAGGGCGCGGTGGGCGTTCTGCTCGACCAGGAGAACCGTCACTCCCTCGCTCTTCAGGTCCTTGATCGTGTTGAAGATTTCGGTGACCAGGTTCGGGGCGAGGCCCATGCTGGGTTCATCCAGCAGGATGAGTCTGGGCCGGCTCATCATCGCCCGGCACATGGCGAGCATCTGCTGCTCTCCGCCGCTCATGGTTCCCGCGTTCTGGTTCAGCCGCTCCTTGACCCGGGGGAACCGCTTCATCGCCTTCTCCATGTCGTCGGCGATCCCCGGCTGCCCCCAACGGATGTGGGCGCCGAGCATGAGGTTCTCCTTCACGGTCATGTTGGTGAAGATCCGGCGTCCTTCCGGAGACTGGCTGATGCCGAGGCTGACGATCTTGTCGGCGGGGACCGAGGTGATCTCTCGACCCTCGAACTGCACGGTGCCCGTGCGGGGCCGAACGAGCCCGCTGATGGTCCGCAGGAGGGTCGATTTCCCGGCGCCATTCGAGCCGATGATCGAGACGATGGAGCCCTGGTCGACCTTCAGCGAGACATTCTGCAGGGCCTGAATGGCTCCGTAAAACACGTTCAGGCCTTCGATCTTCAGCATGGTCCGAGGTGAGTTTAGCCGATGACGGCCGGGCGGGCTTGGGTGGAATATACTCTGGGGCGGATGAGTTCCGACGCTCCCTTTGCCCGGTTCGTGGCCGAGCACCGCGAGGTGCTGGAGGCCTGTTCGGCGATGGAGCCCGAAGTCACGGCGGCCTCTCGGCTGCTGGTCGAGTGCCTGCAGTCGGGCGGCCAGGTCATTCTCTGCGGCAATGGGGGGAGCAGCAGCGACGCCCAGCACTTTGCCGGAGAACTGGTCGGCCGCTTCCTGACCGAGCGCCGTCCACTCCCCG
>JAKRSE010000403.1:3898-5280 GCA_022402505.1 Fimbriimonadaceae bacterium
GGCGACCCTGACCGCCATCGGCAACGACTACGGCTACGACGAGGCCTTCAGCCGACAGGCCGCCGCCTTCTGTCGACCGGGCGACCTGCTGGTCGCGATCAGCACGAGCGGGAACAGCCCGAACATCGTTCGGGCGGCGGAGGCTGCCCGGGCCAACGGATGCCGGGTGCTGGGCATGACCGGAGCAGGCGGAGGGCATCTGGCCCAGTTCTGCGACGCTCTGCTGGCCGTCCCCAGCCGGACGACCGCCCGTGTGCAGGAGATGCACATCCTGATGATTCACGCCATGTGCGCCGCGGTCGATGACGCCTTCCCCGCCTGATCCTCGGATTCGCCGAGGCTGTCCGGGGGCGGACCGGACGCCGCTGGCCGGACCGGAGTCGATCCGTCCCGCCCTCTTTCTTGACCGGGACGGAGTGATCAATCTCGACCGGCACTATGTTCACCGGGTTGAGGATTTCGAGTGGGTGCCCGGAGTCCATCGAGCCGTTGAGATGGCCAAGGCTGCGGGAATGTGGGTGGTCGTGGTCACCAACCAATCCGGGATCGAGCGGGGCTTCTACACCGAGCCGGAGTACCTCGCCCTGACCCGGTGGCTGGTCGCCCGACTGCCTGTGGATTTGGTGGTGCACTGTCCGCACCTGACCGGCTGCCCGGCCCGCAAACCGGGAGTCGGGATGCTTGAGGCGGCGGCCGAAATCCTTCCGATCCGCCGGGAGGGATCACTGCTGATCGGGGACAAGGCCACGGACCTCCAGGCTGCCGCCGCCTTCGGCATTCCCGGCCATCTCTTCGGCCCGGACTCCGGCCCGCTGGACGATTTCCTCCAGGGCCTGATCCCGCAACCCTGACCAGCCCGAACAAGAAGAAGAAATCCCCGCCGGCCTGATCGGCCGCCGGGGATTCCGGGAGTCGCAGGAAGGGCGGAGCTAGATGCCGCCTTCCTGTCGGTCTTCCTGAGGCCGCGTGTCCCGCTCTCGCAGCTGGGCGGCCTCCTGCTCGGGAGTCAGCTTGCCGATGGATTCCATCGACTGTGATTCCACCCGGGGCGCGGAGGCCGGATCCGGCCCCTCATCCCCGCCGCCGCAGCCGACCAGACCGAAGGCGATCAGGGCCGCGGCCAGCGGAAGGGCGAAGCTCCTTGCGTCCATTCTTCGAGTCTCCTTGGGCTCCAGGCTCAAAGCTCCACCGAGTCAGGCAGGGTGAAGACTCCGGGCTCCGGCGAGAAGTCGAAGTCGGGCCGGAACATGTAGGCGTGGCATCCGAACTGGTCGAACCAGCGGCCGGCGGCCCGGGTCTGCACGTAGGCGGAGAACGGATCGCTCAGCGGGCTGGTGGTCGGAGCCGTCGGCACGGTGTTGGTGCCGGGGATCGACAGCCGG
>JAKRSE010000404.1 GCA_022402505.1 Fimbriimonadaceae bacterium
CGGTCCGATGCTCCTGAAACATCAATTCGGGGTGCCGATGCAGGTCCTGGCGAATCTCCCTCGCCTCAGCGTCTCCCGTCTCGATGATGGCCCTGAGCGACATGAAGGGGGAGGCTACCTTCCTCTCGGTTCCGGCGGCAAGTGCGGCGGGTATGCTTGCGGGGGCAAGGGACGATGCGGCTGTACCTCATCCGGCACGGACAGACGGAATGGAACAACCAGGGCCGGGCGCAGGGACACACCGATGTCGACCTGGACGCCGCCGGGTTGCGCCAGGCCGAAGGCGTCGCCGAGTTCTTCCGTCACCGCTGTCTCCACCGCATCTGGACCAGCGACCTCCGACGTTGCCGGCAGACCGCCCAGCCGACCGTCGATCTCACGCGGATCGAGCCCGAGGTCTACCGTGAGCTTCGAGAGCGAACTTTCGGCGAGCTGGAGGGCAGCCACTACGCCGTTCTCCGGGCCTTCTTTGACGGTGAGGCCCGGGAGAGGGGCATCTGCCGATCCCAGGCCAGGCCGCCCGGCGGGGAGTCGGTCCAGGACGTCTGGAACCGGGTCGAGCCACTGGTGCAGAGGCTGAAGGGGCTGGAAGGAGACACGGTGATCTTCTCTCACGGCGGGACGACTTCGATCATCCTGGCCCAGCTGATCCAGGCGCCGGTGGTCAGTTCCATGAGCTTCCGTCTGGGCAACGCCTGCATCTCCGAGCTGAAGCGGCTGCCCAGCGGAATCTGGCTCCTGCAGCACTACGACGACGGCTGCCATCTGGAACCTTGTCATGACCAAGCCGAATGATCCGCCGATCGGTCGGACAGTTCTCCTGGCTTTGGCTTCGGCGGCCCTCCTGGCCCTCAGCCTGCCTCCGTTCGGCCTCTTTCTTCTGCCCTTCGTCGCCTTGGTTCCCTGGCTGACGGCGCTGCGGGGCGCCGACGTTCGGGCGACGGTCTGGTCCGGGCTGGCGTTTGGCGCCGCGTGGGGAGCCGGGCAGATGTGGTTTCTCGCCCCGCTGGTCTGGCGGTGGACCGGGAGCGTGGCGCTCGCATCGCTTCCCCTCGCCATCGTGATCGTCATCTGCGCGGGGATCGGAGTCGGGCAGGGGATGCTGCTTCGGCTCTGCCTTCAGAATCGAATCTGGTTTCTGGCTCCTTTGGCGTGGGCGGGGGTCGAGGCGGCTCGGGGTCTGATCGGGCCGACGGCCTTCAGCTGGGGAAACCTGGCCCACGGGCTCTGGTCGGTGCCGGAAGTCATCCAGCACGCCTCGGCGGGCACGATCTTCCTGGTCTCGGCCTGGTGCCTCCTGCCGAATCTGATCCTCAGCTATGCGTTCTGGCCGGATGCGGGGAAGGAGCCGACCCCGCACGGGTCCTCGCTCTTTCGGGCCGCCTTCGTCTTCTGCGCCTTCCTCATCGGGTCGGTGTGGCGGTTCTCCCAGCTGCCCGAGGGCGAGGTCCGACCGGTCGCGCTGGCCCAGCCGGGGATCGACCTCGCCTACCTGCGCGGTGATGAGAGGTCGGCCAGGGTGGATGCCGCCACCCAGGATGTCGTGAACCGGCTTCTGCGGGGGCCCGGGTTCGACGTTGCGGTCCTGCCGGAGGGCTTCTGGAGCGCTCAGGGGGCCACCGCCGTGACCCCGGGCGTCACGAAGCTGCCGTTTTCGGTCCTGGCCGGGAGCGAGCGGCTCCACCCCAGAGGGGGAAGTCCGTTCCAGTCCGCATGGGGCTTTTCGGCCGAGTCCGGCGAGTGGCAGTCCACGGACAAGCGGCGGCTTGTGCTCTTCGGCGAGTACGTCCCGGAAGGGCTCCGGCGGCTGCTGCCGGAAGGCTTCAACCTCGGGTTTCTCAGCTTCCGTCCCGGCGGGGCTCCCCGGCTGCTCACATTCGGGCCGTTGAAGGTCGGTTCGCTGATCTGCTACGAAGGCCTGTTCAGCGACTCGGCCGCCGACTTTGCGGGCCTCGGGGCGAATCTCCTGGCGGTCATCAGCATCGACGACTGGTACGTCGGGACGCCTGCCTACGACCAGCTGTGGCAGGCTTCCGTGTGGCGGGCGGTGGAGACCGGCCTGCCGCTCGTGCGGGTCGGAGGCCAGGGCCAGAGCCTGGCGGTGGACGCCCGCGGACGCCTGGTGCGGATGGTCGAATTCGGTCGGGTCGAGACCCCGGTCGTCCTCCTGAAGGTGCCGGAGGCTTCCGATGCCTTCCCCTGGCGGATGGGCTTCGTCTATGCCTGCTGGGCCTTCTGCCTCGCTCTCCCCTTCTGGGTGTGGCGGCGAGGTCGGGGTTCGGAGGCCTGAAGGCCATGCACTTCTTTGTCGAGAAAGAATCGCCCCATCGCCCTTGATTCGGGTCGAATCATCAGTCATATTGACTGCAGGAAGATGTGCGATCGATGCGAGAAATGTCGGCCGGAAAGCTGTTCGGCCGCGCCGCCTGCCAAGCCTGGACAGGTCTCGCTCTCCCTCGCGCCGCGCACTCCCAAGATTTCACTCGATATAACGGCTGTTTCTCAACCGGGGCAGCCCGAAGCCACACAAGCAGTGACGCGAGACAATTGACGGAGGCGGGGATCCCCCCGACCTCCGTCCTCTTTCTCCCTGAGTGTTGAGCCCCCCGATCAGGAAACGGCGGGCAGAGCCTTCAGCGTCTCCACCAGCTGCTCGGCGTGATGGATCAAGACTTCGCCTGATTCCACGAAGGGCTTGAGGTCGGACTCCAGCGACTGGAAGTTCGGCGAAGTCCAGCGGCCCAGGAATCCGGGGCGATCCAGGGTGACCAGGGTGATCCGGAAGCCTGCCTGGAACGGGATGCCCGGGAGATGGTCGAGACCCTTGCCGACCAGGTCGGGGATCGAGGTGTAGACGCCGGTGACTTCGCTGAAGCCCTTCTCGTCGAGCTGCTCCGTCACCCAGTAGATCTTGCGAAACTTCTTTGTCTCCATGATTGTGATGCCTGCGGTCTTCCTCGTCAGTCGGGAATCTCGTGCCCCATTTTGTCCCGCTTTGTTTCGATGTAGCGTTCCGAATGGGGATTCGTCGGGGCCACGATGGGGATGGTTTCCACGATTTCGAGTCCAAAGGCCTCCAATCCGACCCGTTTGGAGGGGTTGTTGGTCATCAGCTTCATGCGTCGGATTCCCAGGTCGGCCAGGACCTGCGCTCCCAGGCCGTAGTCCCGCAGGTCGGGCTTGAAGCCGAGGGCCAGGTTGGCATCGACCGTGTCCATCCCTTCCTCCTGCAGGCGGTAGGCCTTGAGCTTGTTCAGGATGCCGATGCCGCGGCCCTCCTGGGCGATGTAGAGGACCACGCCTCGGCCTTCGCGTTCGATGTGCTGCAGGGCGAGGGCCAGCTGATCGCCGCAGTCGCATCGCAGGGAGCCGAGGATGTCTCCGGTCAGGCAGCTGCTGTGAACCCGCACCGGCACGGGCTCGCCCCCGGCCACCTCACCCTTGACGATGGCGAGGTAGGGGTTCGACTCGACTTCGCTCTCGTAGCCGTAGACCCGAAACTCGCCGTACTTGGTCGGCAGGCTCACCGGGCCGGCGCTCAGAGTGATCAGCCGCTCGGACTGGCGTCGGTGGGCGATGAGGTCGGCGATCGTGATGATCTTGAGGCCGTGTCGGAGGGCGTACTCCTTCAGGCCGTCCATCCGAAGCATCTCCCCGTCGTCTCCCATGATCTCGACCCCGACGCCGACAGGCTGAAGGCCGGCCAGGGTGCAGAGGTCGACCGAAGCTTCCGTGTGGCCCGCGCGCCGGAGGACTCCGCCAGGTTCGGCGCGAAGCGTGAGCATGTGGCCGGGGCGCATCAGGTCATCCGGCTTGGCTGCCGGGTCGATGAAGACCTGGCAGGTCTTCGCCCGGTCCGGCGCGCTCACTCCGGTCGATGTGCCGTGGACCGCATCCACCGTCTCGCCCATGGCCGTGCCGCGCCGAGCCGTGTTCATCTTGCTCATCATCGGGATGTTCAAGGCGTCCAAACGCTCGGGCGTGGCGGCGATGAAGGGGACACCGCCCGCCTTGATCATGAAGTTCATGGCGGCCGGGGTCACGTGCTCGGCGGCCATGATCAGGTCGCCCTCGTTTTCACGATCAGGATCATCGACGACGATGATCATCTTTCCCTGTCGCAGGAGTTCCAGGGCTTCGGGGACCGAGGCAAAGGGCATGGCCGGACTGATTCTACGGCGGGACGAGTCGGGATGCCGGGCAGGCCGTGCGGGAGGTCCCACCGGACCGACTCAGTTCCGCCCCTGGCAGAGGCCGGCCAGCCGGATCGTCATCTCTTCCAGAGTGTCTGCCGGGCTGAATCCGGGGAGGATGCCCTTGAGGCGGCAGTCCGCTCGCAGAATCTCCTCCATGGCCGCCGTCAGCCGGTCAAACCCCAGCCTTCTGGCGTGTGGCAACAGGCGGTCGGCCTGCCAGGCGGGGAGCGAGGTGATGTTCGGCTTGGCCCCCATCAGCCGGGCCACCTCGTCGGGGAGGGCGGCAGGCGAGACCCGATGTTCCTGGCAGATCCGGGCCTCCCAAAGATGGGTGAACCTTCGGATCAGCAGGCGCATGATCAGCGGCGCCGATTCCTCGGCTCCGCGAGGGCCGGAGTAGAGCACCACCTGGAGCGCCGCCGCCGCCTGAGCCGGCCTGCCTTCCACGATGGCGTCGATCATCGAGAAGACGTTGAACTCCGGCGTCGCCGTGACCAGAGAGCGAACGTGGGATTCCTCCACCTTCTTGTCGGGGTGAATGTAGAGGGCGAGCTTTTCCAGCTCCTGCAGCGCCATGCCGACCTGCCCGCCGACCATCTCTCCCAGCAGCAGGGCGACCTTCGGGCTGACCTTCAGACCGCGCCGCTCGGCCTCCGCCTTGATGCGCTCCGAGGCTCGGCGGGGATCAGGGTCGAACCGGAGGACCTGCCCCCCGCCCGCCTTGACGATCTTCTCCCACCGCCCGCCGACGTCCCCCAGAGTCTTCTGCTTCGCATAGTCTCCGGATTCCGAATCGCCGACCAGAACGAGCCGAGCGGTGGCAGGAAGGGCCTTGAGGCGGGCGGCGAAGGGATGCGACTTGGCCCCCGACTTCTCCTTGAACGCCTTGTCCGGATCCAGCCGGAGCAGGTTGCGGACCACCAGCGTCCGGCGTTCGGCGAGGAAGGGTGCGGTGCCGACCGAGCCCAGCCAGTCTTCCGGCGAGCCCTGATCGGCCTGCATCACTTCGGTGTCGAAGTCGTCGTCCTCTCCCGCTCCCTCGGCCAGCAGGTCGCGCAGGGCTTGGACGACCAGCC
>JAKRSE010000004.1 GCA_022402505.1 Fimbriimonadaceae bacterium
CCTGTTGGGTCAATCTCATCGGTGAAGTCCCTTTCAGCTCGGCTTCGGTGCCGGCCTGAGAATTCGTATTCTCTCCGAATCCTATTCCATTCGGACGACCGAAGTCAAGGGACGGGTTCCGTCAGAAGTCGTACTTGGGCTTGGAGGCCGACCGTCGGTCCCAGAAAAGCAGAGCGGCGGCGGCGAGGACGGGGACGATCAGGATCGCGAAATGCGCGGCTCTCATTCCCATTCCCAAAAGGTGGAACTGAACGTAGGTGAAGTCGAGGGCCTTCAGGGTGTGGTCGATGCCCAAAACGATTCCGACCACGGCCGGCAGAAGGGCCGCGTAGCGGGCCCGGTAGAGGATGTCCGACGGATCCCGGCGGACGAAGAGGGCGAACAGGAGGATGGAAAGCGCCGCCGGCAGGAGGGCCAGCGCAAAAAGCCCGAGCCGAGTCGGGCCCTGCTGGGCGATCAGAAGCGTGACGGAATGGATCATCGTCCCTGCCTTGAAGTGTCGGAAGAACGGTTGACCGCACGCAGGCCTTTCCAGACGAAAACGCCGGGAAAGGCCCGTCGGCCTCAGAGTTCGTAGCGGTTGCTGTTCGAGGTGTCCTGGCCGCCCAGAATCCGTCGAACGAAGGTGATCAGCTCCTTCGGGTTGAAGGGCTTGGTCAGGTACATGTCGGCGCCGTAGGAGTAGCCTTCGAAGACGTCCTTGTCCTGCGCCTTGGCGGTGAGCATGATCACCGGAAGGTCGGCGGTGGCCGGATCGCGCTTCAGCGCCTTGAGGACCTCGAAGCCGTTCATGTAGGGCATCATGACGTCCAGAACAAGCAGCGCCGGCTTCTCGGCGGCGACCTTTTCCAACCCATCCTTGCCATCGAAGGCGGTGACCACCTGGTAGCCCTCTCGCTCCAGGTTCACCTGGATGAGCCGGACGATATGGCGCTCGTCATCACAAACCAAAACTTTGTACGGCATTCAGCAATCACCTGCGGCCCGACTCCCGATTCCGGCCTCGACCGACACACCATGCGGCCTCGATCCCGGGGATCAGGTTCCCGACGCACTGGAGCAGGCTCCGGCACGTTGGACCATCTGCAATGCTACCCAATCCGGCCCAGCCTGTCAAAGGATCGGGTCCCCCGGCCTGCACGAGATATCCTTGGGGCGGTGAAGCTTTGCCGATTCGAGCTCGAAACATCGCCGGGCCTGGTCCGATCCGGCCTTCTGCACGAAGGCAAGGTCTACGAAACCGACGGTGAACGGGCGATCGGGATCCACGAGCTGAGTTCGGTTCAGCTGGTCTGCCCCCTCGGAAGGCCGCCGGCCCTGACGCTTTTTTCCCTGGAGACAGGCCCCGGCGGGGAAGTGCGGCCGGTCTACGACTACGGGCACCCTGGGGGCTTGGTCGGTTCGGGTGCCGGCCTGGTGCTGGGCGACGGGACGGACGGTTGGAGCCTGGAGGCCAGAATCGCGGCGGCGGTGACGGCGGATGGCCGAGAGATCGACGAGGGCGAGGCGGCGGGCTTCGTGCTCGGGTTCAGTCTGCTCATCACCCTGCTGCCCCCCTTTGGGCTGGACGGTCTGGAGCGGCGGACCGGGGCTTCGCATGATTCCGGAGCGGCCCTGGGGCCCTTCCTCTGCACCCCCGACGAACTCGAAGGGGGAGGACCGCCTGAATTCGAGCTCCTGATCAACGGAGCGACGATCGCGCAGGGCCTGATTCCGCCGGTCTCCATGCCGGACCGGCTGATCCCTCTCGCCTCGCGCCGCCGCATGGTGATGGCGGGCGAGGTGATCGCCGGGCCGCCGATCCCCCTCCCCGACCTGGACGCAGGTCCTCTCGGACGATTCTTGGCCCCCACCGACCGGATCAACTTCCGGGTCACCGGACTCGGAGCCCTGACCGCGGTCATCGAATGACCCCCCAACCAGCCTCATGCCAGTAGAAAAGACGGTCCTGCCCAACGGAGTCCGCGTGGTCTCCGAACACCTGCCCCATGTGGGCTCCGCCTCGGTCGGCCTCTGGTGCCGAACCGGGAGCGCCGACGAAGAGCCCTCGGAGGCGGGGATCACCCACCTGATCGAACACATGCTGTTCAAGGGGACGGAGAGCCGGACGCCGCATCAGATCGCGGACGCGATCGAATCGGTCGGCGGATCGCTCAACGCCTTCACCGACAAGCAGGTGACCTGCTACTACGCTCACACCCTGGCGGAAGAGGCGGAGACGGCGGTGGACGTGCTGACCGACATGGCCCTCAACAGCCGCCTGGACCCGGACGACCTGGAAACGGAAAAGCGCGTGGTCTTGGAGGAGATTCGGCAGGGCGAAGACGAGCCGTCCTCGCTGGTCTTCGACCTGCATCTGGAGGCGATCTGGCCGGAGAGCGTCTACGGGCTTCCGGTGATCGGAACTTCGGAGAGCGTGTCCTCCTTCCAGCGCGATGATCTGACCAGATACATGGAGCGCCGCTACCGAGGCGGGCGGATTCTGCTGGCGGCAGCGGGCCGGGTCGAACATGCGGCTCTGGTCGACTGGGCCTCCGAGCGGCTCGCCGCGATTCCGGAAGGCAGCGATGACGAGCTTCATCCCCGCCCGGATGCGGCGGCGGGCACGGCCTACCACGGCCGAAGGGTGGAACAGGTCCACTTCTGCATCGGCGGCGAAGGCCCGGGTCTGCTCGATCCCGGCTACGAGGCGGCGATCCTCTGCCATGAGATGCTGGGCGGCGGGATGGCGAGCCGGCTCTTCCAGGAGGTCCGAGAGAAGCGGGGGCTGGCCTACAGCGTCGGCACCCACCTGGCAGCCTACCTGTCCGGCGGCTGCTTCCTGATCTACGGCGGCACCGGAAAGGCCACCTGGGATGAGATGCAGGAGGTGATCCACGCGGAGCTTGCCCGGTTCCGAAGCGAGGGCCCCAGCGATGAAGAGCTCGAACGGGCCAAGCGGTCGATCTGCGGGTCGCTGGTCCTCGCTCTGGAGGGCACCGGGAGCCGCATGCGGCGGATGGCGAAGTCCGAGCTGAACCGGGGCCGGGATGTGCCGGTCGAAGAGACGGTTCAACGGGTGCAGGGCGTGACCCGCGCCGAGCTGATGGAACTCTCCGCCTGGATGCTCGATTCGGCCAAGATGCGGACGACCGCCATCGGACCGGAGGATTCGTGAGTCTGCTCTCGGCGATCTGGCGGGCGGACAACGAGGAAGAGCTTCTGGGGCGGATTGCCGCCTGGCTCCGTGATGAGACGGGCTGCAGCGAGGTGGACCTCTACCTTTACGGCCCCGGCGGTCTGAACTTCCGACCCGGCACCCACCTGAACGAAGGTCTGAGCCGGTCGCGGTCGTCCGAGCTCCGGCATCTCTCGGAACAGGCTGCGGGAACCCGTCAGCCGGTGGAAGGGTTCTGCCGCGACGTGCCCTGCCGGGTGCTCCCGCTCTGCGGGCCGGAGGAGATGCTGGGGGTCGTCGTTCTGGTCTATGACGAGCGCCCCGTCGGGGAGCCTTCGGCCCATCCGGCCGACGAGGCGTATCGGGCGCTGCACATGTTCCGCTCCGCCGCGGACAGCAGCAGCTCGGCCAGCCGTCTGAGCGCCTTGACCGAGGTGAGCCAGACGATCTCGAACTCCCCCTATCTGGAGGAGATTCTGCAGCTCCTGGTCCACATGACGGCCCAGCGGTTCGGGTACCGGGTCGTGACGGTTCGGCTGCTGGATGCCAAGCGTCAAGCCCTGGTCCTGCGAGCCACGCAGGCCAGCCACAAGGCATACCAGAACAAGCGGGCGATCCGGCTGGGCGAGTCGATCGCGGGCCGAGTCTTGACCACGGGCGAACCCGTGATCGTGACCGATGTTCAGAACGATCCGGACTACGTCGGTCACGACTTGGCCGAGCAGCAGGA
>JAKRSE010000005.1 GCA_022402505.1 Fimbriimonadaceae bacterium
CAGATCGGCGAGGTCAGGGGGTTCGGCCGGCCAGCGAGGCCCGGTCGCCTTCCATCTCGCGGATCGCCGCCTCCAGCGTGAGGATCGCTTCGTGCAGCGCGGCGATCGGCTTCTGCTTCGTGTCCCAGGTCAGCCGGCGTTCCTGCCAGCCCGCTCCCTTCAGCCGTCGCTGGGCCAGAAGCAGGAGGCGCGGGCTCATCTCGAACTCGCGCTGGAAGAGGATCGTCAGGCGGCCGGCCTTGAACTCCATCGAACTGACCTGCAGCGCGGCGGCCCGGATGCGCAGGTCGATGATCGAGACGGCGTTGGCGGCCTCTTCCGGCATCATCCCATAGCGGTCGCCGATCTCCTTGGCGACTTCGCTGAGATCCTCGGCGGTGCGGCAGCCCATGAGCAGCTTGTAGTACCAGAGTCGCTGGCCCTGCTCGGCGATGTAGTCTGCCGGGAGATGCGCCGCTACGGGCAGATCGGCGGCGGGGAGAGGTTCCAGGCCGGCAAGCGGATCGGACAGCTCTCTCGGACGCTCGCCGTCGGCAAACCGGCGGAGGAACTCGACTTCGGATTCGATCAGCTGGGTATAAAGATCGTAGCCGACGGCGATCATCTGGCCCGACTGCTTGGCTCCGAGCATGTCGCCCGCGCCGCGGATCTGAAGGTCGCGGACGGCGAGCGAGTAGCCGCTTCCCAGGTTGCTGAATTCGGCCAGGGCGGTGAGCCGGGCCCCGGCGCCTTCGGTCAGCTCCTTTCGACTCCCGAAGAGGAAGTAGGCATAGGCCTGCCGATCGCTCCGCCCGACCCGGCCCCGCAGCTGGTAAAGCTGGCTGAGGCCGAATCGGTCGGCGCTCTCCACGATCAGGGTGTTCGCGTTGGCGATGTCGAGACCGTTTTCGACGATGGTCGTGCTGACCAGGATGTCGATCTCTCCCTTGATGAAGCCGATCATCACCGGTTCCAGCTCCTTCTCGTGCATCTGGCCGTGGCCGATGGCAATCCGAGCGTGCGGGACCATCTGCCGAAGCTGTTCGGCCAGATGGTGGATGCCCTGAACCTGGTGGGTGACGTAGTAGACCTGGCCTCCCCGAGCAAGTTCGCGGAGAACCGCCTCGGTGACGACCTCCCGGGCGAAGGGGCGGACGAAGGTCCGGATGGGCAGACGTCCGGGGGGAGGGTCGTTGATGACCGACATCTCCCGGATGCCCATCAGGGCCATGCTGAGCGTGCGCGGAATCGGCGTCGCGCTCATGCTGAGAACGTCCACGCTCATCCGCAGCTCCTTGAGCGCCTCCTTCTGCTTGACCCCGAACTTCTGCTCCTCGTCGATGATCAGCAGTCCGAGATTGCGGAACACGAGGCTCTTGTTCAGCAGGGCGTGCGTGCCGAGGATGATGTCGATCTTCCCGTCCGCCAGTTCATCCAAGATGCGCCGCTTTTCGGCGGCATGGGTGAAGCGGTTGAGCAGGGCGAGCTTCAGGTCGAACGAGCCGAGCCTCTCCTGGAAGTTGCGGAAGTGCTGTTCGCTGAGGATGGTGGTCGGGCAGAGGACGGCCACCTGTCTCCGGTCGATGGCGGCCTTGAAGGCGGCCCGGATCGCGACCTCCGTCTTGCCGAACCCGACGTCGCCGCAGACCAGCCGGTCCATGGGATAGTCGTTCTCCATGTCCCGCTTCACTTCGTCGATGGCGACGAGCTGGCTGGGCGTCTCGACCCAGGGGAAGGTGTGCTCCATCTCCTGCTGCCAGGGGGTGTCCGGGCCGAAGGAGGCGCGCTGAACCGTCTTGCGTTCGGCGTACAGACGGATCAGTTCGCGGGCGAACTCACGCGCCTCCTCGCGGGCTTTTCCCACCGTCTTCTGCCATTCTCCCCCCGTCAGTCGATTGATCTTCGGCGCTTCGTCGCCGGGAGACAGGTACTTCTGAACCCGGTCGAGCTGGTCGGCGGGGACGTAGAGCTTGTCCGGCTCCTTATAGTCGATCTGCAGATACTCTCGGGTGACGCCGTCCTGCACCCGGGTCGTGAGACCGCGGTAGACTCCGATTCCGAAGCTGATGTGGACGACGAAGTCGCCCTCCTTCAGGTCCAGAACGCTGCTGACCGGGATCCCCTCGCTGAACTTCCTCTGCGGCAGCTTCAGCCGTCCGACTCCGAAGAGTTCGTGGTCGGTGACCAGGGCCAGCGAGGTCCGGTCGCCGTCCGCCTCCCAGATGAAGCCTCCGGCGAGGTTGCCTTCGACCAGGTGGAGTCCGGGCGCGATGGCGGCTTCGGGGTCCGGCGGAGCCGGGAACAGCTCCACCTGCTTCAACATCTCCGTCGTCCGGTTCTGCTGGTCGGTGCCGAAGTAGATGGCGACGCCCGCCTCGGCCCAGTTCTTCAGGTTCTGAGTGAGGATGACCGGCTGGCCCCGCGATCCTTCCAGGCTTCGGATCTGGAGGCTTTCCCGTGAGGCGTGGGTCAGCCAGTCCGGGGCCACTTCCAGAATGCTGAAGGAGCGGCGCCGCGGGGCGTCCGCTGCCCGCTCGATTCCGGCGAGGAAGTCGTGGGCCGAAGCCTTGAGGATCTCGCCCCGCGCCGCACGGGCGGCGAGGGCCTGCCCCAGCTCGTCTTCGCTCTTCTCCGCCTGAATCTGAAGCTCCAAGGGATCGTCCAGGATCAGCATCCCCTCGTCTCCCAGCAGGTCCAGAGCCGACGGGCCGTCCGGAGAGATGTAGGGTCGGTAGAGGTCGAGCCGGTCGAAGAAGACGCCTCGTGCCAGGGCCTCCATGTCTCCCTGGACCGCCTCTCGAAGCCGGAGCCCGGCTTCGCCTCCCAGAGCCGCCGCCTCCACGTCCAGGCCCGATTCGATCAGCCCGAGGATGTGGGATGGATCTTCGGCCATGACGGTCTCCCGACTGGGGGCCAGAACCAGCCGCGAGACCTGCCCGCTGGACCGCTGGGTCATCGGGTTGAAGGTTCGGAGGGAATCGACTTCATCGCCGAAGAACTCGATGCGGATCGGCTGCTCGCCTCCCATCGGGAAGACGTCCAGGATTCCGCCTCGTCGCGAGAATCGTCCTGGAACCCGAACCGGCTCGGCCGGCTCGTAGCCCAGCCGGACCAGAGTGCGCCGGATCTCTTCCGGGTCGATCTCCAGACCTTTTTCGACCTCCAGAAAGCTGGTCTGAAGGGTCTCCAGGTCGAGGGTCCGTTCCAGGGCGGCCTGAGGCGTGGCGATCACGAACCCGGGATCGGGCTGAGCGAGCTGCCGGAGGGCTCCGATCCGGTCGCTGAGGGCCGAAGTCTCCGGGGCGGCGTCTTCAAAGAGGGTGCTCAGGCCGCCGGGGAGGATCCGGATCCGGTCGACAGGCACGCCGCATAGCCCCAGCCGCGCCTGCCAGTGGAGCGCACGATCATGGCTTGGAGTCAGGACGAGCGTCCGTTCGGGATTCTTCAGCCAGGCGGCGGCAACGAGGAGGGGCCGAGCCTCTCGGGCGCAATCGGTGTAGAAGAGCGGCCCTTCGACCTCGGGTCGAAGGGCGGCCATGTGGGGAGCGTCCGCCAGGCGTCGAGCGAGATCCGCCAGTCGCACGGGGGCCGAGTCTACTCACCCCGCCGGCCGCGCCCCGGGGTCCGGCCCGCCCGCCGGGTGACTTGGATCAGCGCCGCTCACCCGAAGCCGGCCGGGCCCGAACCGTAAAGCTTGTGAACCCGACCCATTGGCCGTATGCGGACCGGACGGAGAGGCCGGCCGGGCCAGGCGGCAGGTGGATTCGGAGGGTCCACCGTCCCTGCCCGTCGGCCACCGGGCGGCCGAGCTGATGCCTGCCGGAGAAGACGGTGACCGGTCGGTTCGCCTCCCCGAAGCCGGAAACCTCGATCCAACCCGCCTGCTGGACCGAACCTGAGAACGAGTCGTCGAAGCCCACCGGCGGACGGTAGACCGGCGCCTGAACATGCGG
>JAKRSE010000041.1 GCA_022402505.1 Fimbriimonadaceae bacterium
GAGATTCCGCAGACTGCATGCTGGATTTGGAGGTCAACCGGACCGTTTCTTCAACCTGCTTCTGAACATCGGCCTTGGTCCATTCCGGTCGGACCTTGACCCTTTGCACCAGTCGAGCCGCTTCGCGGATCCGCAGGCTCGAAGCCGGCTCTCGCTTTCGGCACACCCAGCCCGTCGTCTCACGAATGACGCCTCCCCCGACCACTTCAGACACGGCCGCCCGGAGATCCGAGACCCTCTTGTCCGACACCTGAACATAGATCCAGGGATCATTGCCGGGGTCTTCAAGGCTGTGCTTGATGCCGGAGGCAGCCGACAGCTGACGCAGGACGTAAGACAACGGCCTGGGAGGCAGATCCAGCGAGACGCGCGGATCGGGGAAGACCGTCAGGTAGACCACCCAGGAAAAGCACACTTTTCGTTCCTCTTTGCATTCCTTCGAGAAAGAAATCGTCTGCACCTTACCTCGTGGTCGTAGGAAAATTCCTCCGGCCGGTACAGGCCCCATTCGAGTGCAGACCGGTCGATCCCCGACTTCGTAGAGCCTGGTAGGGGATAATCAGGACGCATGGCAGCCGCACCGCAGTCGGACATGGTCAAGATCGCGATCAACGACATCGAGATCGAGGTTCCCAAAGGGGAGCTGATCGTCGAGTCGGTCAAGCGGCTCGGTCTGGAGATCCCGATCTTCTGCTACCACCCGCGCATGAAGCCGGTGGGGATGTGCCGAATGTGCCTGGTCGAAGTCGGATTCCGCCAGCCGGACGGCAGCGTCCGAAAGATGCCCAAGCCCCAGGCCGGCTGCACCCTCCCCGCCTCGGACGGCATGGTGATCTACACCGACTCGGAGATGGTCCATCGCGACCGGAAGGGCGTCCTCGAGTTCCTCCTGATCAACCACCCGCTGGACTGCCCGATCTGCGACCGGGGCGGCGAGTGCCCTCTTCAGAACAACACCCTGGCCTACGGTCCCAGCACCAGCCGGTTCACCGAGCTGAAGCGGCACCTCCCGAAGGCCTATCCGCTCAGCCGCCATGTCGTCCTGGACCTGGAGCGCTGCATCCAGTGCGGCCGGTGCGTGCGGTTCACCGAGGAGATCAGCGGCGACGCCCAGCTGGCCTTTCGGTTCCGAGGGGCGGAGATGCAGCCTTCCACCTTCCAGCTGACCGATTTCGAATCCAAGTTCAGCGGCAACGTCATCGAGATCTGTCCGGTGGGTGCCCTCACCAGCCGGAACTATCGCTTCCGGGCCCGCCCATGGGACCTGGAGACCCGGCCGGGGCTCTGCACCATCACCCCGTGTGGAACGAACGTCTGGTTCGACCACCGGGCCGGCAGGCTGATCCGCATCAACGGGCGGACCAACGAAGCGGTGAACGAAGAGTGGACCTCGGACGCGACCAAGTTCGGCCACGACTTCTACAATTCTCCTGACCGGCTGCTCGCTCCGAATCTGAGGAGCGGCGACGGCTTCCAGGGCACGGGCTGGAGCGAGGCCTATCAGGCGGTTCTGCCCGCCTTTCAGTCCGGCCCCTCGGCCCTGCTGATCGGCACCCAGAACGTCAGCAACGAGGCCCTCTTCCTGGCCCAGAAGCTGTTCCGCGACGGATTCAAGTCCTCGAACATCGACCACCGACTCGGCCTGCCGATCGTGGCTCGATCCGAGAGCCTGGCGGTCAAGCACGGAATCGACCCGATCCAGACAAACATCGCCTCGCTGGAGACGATGGATGCGGTCCTCGTCTTCGGAACCTCGCTGGCCGATGAGGAGCCGATGGCCTTTCTGCGGGTCCGCAAGGGCTGGTTCCAGCGCGGCATGAAGGTCGTGGTCGCCCACTCGGAAGCCACCGACGCGGACAGGTTCGCCCAGGTGATCCTTCGGTACCGGGAAGGCGCGGAAGCGGTTCTCGCCTCCGGACTCGCGGACTTGGTGGCAGGCCGAGGCGATGCGGCCAAGA
Organism: Fimbriimonadaceae bacterium; assembly: GCA_022402505.1. GTDB lineage: Bacteria > Armatimonadota > Fimbriimonadia > Fimbriimonadales > Fimbriimonadaceae > JAKRSE01. The sequence continues at coordinate 1,959 of JAKRSE010000041.1, forward strand.
CGGCCTCGGAGACTGGAGTCGCCGAGGAGATGCTGAAGGAGGCGGCCGCCGCCCTTTCCGGCCGGACCGCAATCCTGACCACCTGCCGACTCGCCCTCCCGGCGGCCGAGGCCCTCGCGGGTCTGGCTCGGGAAAAGGAGTTCGCCTTCTGGCAGATGGCGGTCGGGGCGAACCAGCAGGGGGCGGCCGAGCTGGGCGTCCTTCCCGATACGCTCCCCGGCGGTGCGGCCGACCCGAACCCGGGTCTGGACGCGGTCGCCGTTCTGGAGGCGGCGGCGAGGGGCGAGATCAAGGCACTCTGGCTCGCCGGACTCGATCCCTTTGAACTCCATCCGGACCGGGCTTTGGTCGAGCGGGCTCTGGAGAACGTCGAGACCCTGGTCGTCCAGCACTGGATGAAGGTGGAGGCCTGCAGCTATGCCACGGCGATCCTGCCGATGAGCCTTCCGGCCGAACACGACGGAACCTACACCAGCGTGGAGCGGCGGGTCCAGCGGATGCAGCCGGCCCTCAAGGCTCCCGGCGAAAGCAAGCCCGCCTGGCGGATCTTCGCCGAGTGCCTCTTCCGGATCAACCCGGGCGTCCCTGCCTTCAATGCGGGCGAGGTGATGGACCAGATCGCCGCCGAGGTTCCCGCCTTCGCCGCCGCTGCCTATCCGAACCTGGCCGGAGAAGGCGTCATCCTCGAACCCGCCAAGACCCTGAGTCCGGCCTGACGTGGCCGCATCGGGGGCTGAGGCTTTTCGGCGGAATGCTCCGACGCTGGTCGTCCTGTGGACGGCGGCGGGACTGTTGGCTTGGTCCTACAATTCCGTCCCGGCCGTTACCGGCATCGCCGATCGTTTGGCCGATGTCAAGGCTGCGACCGGCCTGCTGGGCGCCTTGGTCGCCGGGGCGATCGCCGGGGGGATTCTGCCGGAGATCGCCAAGGTTTTGGCGGGTCGGATGGGCCGATGGGATGCGGCCCGCGTCCGCCTGGTCGCCTTCACCGCCTTCGTCTACGCCATCGTCGGGGTCCTGGTGGACCTGCTCTATATCGTGCTGGCGATCACGGTCGGCCCCGGCCGCGACTGGGGGACGATCCTGGCCAAGATGCTGATCGACCAGCTGATCTTCACCCCGTTTCTGGGCGTGGCGTTCGCCGCCTACATGTTTGCCTGGCGAGGCCTGGGGTTCCGGCGGGAGGCTCTCCGGGGCCTGTTCACCAAGCGGGGCTATCTGGAGCACGTCTGGCCGATGCTGCCGATGTGCTGGCTGTTCTGGGTCCCCTCGCTGCTGATCGTCTACTCCCTGCCCGTCCGACTCCAGTTCACCTTCGCGATCCTGCTGGAGGCGGCCTGGTCGGTCCTCTTCGTCTTTCGGGCGACCGCTTCGGCGGATGAATCTTCCTTACCCTGAAACCCCAGACATCCGTCTGCCGACCGGCGTAGAATCAACGGGATGTCGCAGGACAAGATCGTGGTCGTTGGGGCCCGGGAGAACAATCTCAAGAACATCACGGTCGAGATTCCGCGCGACAAGCTGGTGGTGATCACCGGCCTGAGCGGCAGCGGCAAATCGAGCCTCGCCTTCGACACGATCTACGCCGAAGGGCAACGGCGGTATGTCGAGAGCCTGAGCAGCTATGCCCGGCAGTTCCTCGGCCAGATGGACAAGCCGGAGGTGGACCACATCGACGGCCTGAGTC
>JAKRSE010000405.1 GCA_022402505.1 Fimbriimonadaceae bacterium
GCTTTCGGAAGAGCCGAATACCAAGTTCGTCATCGTCGGAGGAGGAAACCGAGAGCATCTGGAACGGTACGTCCGCTGGTCCGGCCTCCAGGACAAGGTCCTCTTCACCGGGTTCATGGCCAACCGGTCGCTTCACCAGCTCTACCGGTGCGCCGACGTGGCCGTCTTCCCTTCGCTCTATGAGCCCTTCGGGATCGTCGCCCTGGAAGGCATGGCCGCCGGGGCCGCCGTGGTCAGCTCCGATGCCGGCGGTCTGCGAGAGGTGGTGCTCCACGAAGAGACGGGCTACACCAGCTTCGCGGGCGATCCCGGCTCCCTGGCCTGGGCGATCCTCCGCGCCCTCCGCGATCCGGTGAGGGTCGAACAGATGAAGGTTCGGGCCCGGGCCAGGCTCCAGACCGACTTCGACTGGGGCCGCATCGCCGACCAGACCTTGGATGTCTACCACCGAGTCTGGGACGAGTTCCTCCACAGCTACTGGACCGAGAAGACCCTCTGGCCCGTCGTGCCCGGAGCCGAAGAGCGAGCCCAGGCCCTCAAGGTGGCCGAGAAGGCCCGGGACGGCGGCTATGTGGCCCGACCGCTTCCGGCCGGAGGCATGTCTCAGGCGGTCGATCCGGACGAACTTCTGCGCTCCGTGCCCGACCTGGACCCCGAAGGCTGAGCCGAACCGAACCGAAGCTCCACCCAGACCGGCAGATGGTCGCTGGCTCGCGTGCCCGGCACGGTGACCCGACCATCCTGCACCCGGGGCTCGTCGCCTTCGATCAGGTCGTGGCTGAAGAGGATGTGCGCCGGGCCCGCCGCCTGACGCAGATCGGGCGAGATGAGAATCTGATCGAAGAGGCTCGGCTTGATCCGCACGTCCTGACGGAAGTTGTAGACCCGATCGCGGAACCGCTCGTTCTCCTGCTTCGAACCCGGCACTCGGGGCTCCTTCAGCAGCCGCCAATCGACTTCGTCCAGGTCAAGGGTCACAAAATCATCGTCATAGAGGGGGCTGAGGAGGTTCAGGAGAATCGGAGCGGAAGGCCGGCTGCCCGGACGCGCCCGGAGGTCCCCCGACTCCAAGACCTTCAGCGACCGATCATTCGGCGTGTCGTTGAAGTCGCCGAGGACGATCACGTTCGGATCCTTTCTCCTCCGAATCTCTTCGGCCAGGAGGTGCGCGGCCCGAATCCGACGATCATCGGTCTGCAGCCGTCCCCCGCCCCGACTCTTCATGTGGACGACATAGACCGTCAGGACCCGCGGCCCGACCTGAACCCGGGCCCGGAGCACGTCTCGTCGATTCGGAAAGGCGTCGTCATCCCGGGGGTCGGGGAAGGCCATCTCGTGCGAGACGACCTTGGCAGGGGCCTTCACGGCCAGCAGAAGCTCCTGCCGCTCGTCCGGGGAATCGAGGCCGACGATGGAATAGTCGGGAGGGAGGGCCCGCCGAGCCGCCGCCACCGATTCGACCTCCTGCAGGGCCAGGATGTCCGGCCGCATGCGGTCGATCCCTGACCGGATTCGTGCGAGACGGACCTCGTTCTCTCGCTCCGTGAACCACTCCAGGTTCCAAGTCGCCAGCCGGACGACGTTGGGGTTCGCCGGCTGAGCCTCGGCTTCGAATCCGGCCGTGGCTCGGCTCGAACAGCCGACCAGCGCCAGACAGAGCAGGAGGCCCAGAAGGAGGTTCGGAGAAGGCATCTCGAAAGTTTGGACGGCCGAAGCGTCCGATGCGGCCAGGACCCAGGGCCGAAGGCACGGCCAAGGGCGACTCTCCCCCGCAGAACGAACGGCTACAATCCCAACCGTGCCGCGCAAGCCGAGCTTGAGCCCCTCCAAGCTGACCACCTACCTCGCCTGCCCCACCAAGTACATGTGGACTTATGTGGACGAGCGGGGAAAGTGGTATCTGCGCTCCCGCCGACACTACAGCTTTGGAACCTCCCTCCACAACGTCCTGCAGAGGTTCCACGATTCGGCCGATGCCGGAGTGACGACGATCCACGAGGCTCAAGCCGCCTTGGAGGAAGGCTGGATTTCGGCCGGCTACAGCAGTCAGGAAGAGATGACCCAGGCCCTGGCCGAAGGCAAGGAGATCCTGGCCGGCTACATCGAGGAGGTTCAGAAGGCTCCCGTGACGGCCGAGACGGTGATGATCGAGAAGACCCTTCGGATGGACCTGGGCGACTTCGTGCTCCTGGGACGGGTCGACCGGGTCGATCGCCGAGAAGACGGCACCCTGGAGATCATCGACTACAAGTCCGGCCGTCGAAAGGTCGGGCCGGAAGACGTGCAGGGCGACCTGGCGATGGACGTCTACCAGCTCCTCGTCCGGCATCACCATCCGGAAACGCCGGTCATGGCGACCATCATCGCCCTGCGGGCAAACTCCTCGGCCTCGGCCCGGCTCAGCGACCAGGAGGCGGAAGAGGTGCGCGAAGACCTGATCCGCCTCGGCCGCGAGGTCCTGCATCGCGACTGGTCCGCCGTGGAACCGACCGCCAAGAGGCTCTGCCTCGACTGCGACTTCCTGCAGCTCTGCTCCAAGCACCCGGAGTTCGACCAGCAGGCCCTGGCCCGACTCCGGGCGGAATCAGACCTGGCGGGCCGTGGAGACTGAGTTGGCTTCGACCTCTTGCGGCGTGACTTCCCGACCGAGCTTCTGCGAAAGGTAGATGCCTTCGCTGATGAGCATGGTGGTCAAGGCGATCTCGTCGGTGGGGATCAGATCCACTTCGCCTCGGTGAGCCGCCAGCCAGTGGGCCTGGCTCGACTCGTAGAGGTGGAAGTCTCCCTTCACGTTGGTCCAACGGTACTGAGCCTCGCCCAGGTTCACCGTGGCGTCCAGCGAAAGATCGCCGATCGAGGTGAAGTAGCCGAAGGGATCGAGGCGGATTCCGCCTTCGCTGCCTAGCAGCCATGATCCGCCGAAGCCGTCCAGATAGGCGGCCCAGCTCTCGATGATCTCCAGGCTCCGATCTCCGTCCAGCCGGACGAAGCCGACGCCCAGCTCTTCCACGTCGTAGCCGCTGATCTCCCGACGCTTGGCGTCCATCGGAGTCTTCTGGTACGTCTTGCCGCTGATCCGCTCGACCTTCGGGTTGCCGAGGAGGTACAGAGCCCGCGAAATGTGATAGACGCCCATGTCATAAAGGGCGCCGCCGCTGGCGTGGCTCTTCTGGACGAAGCTGGGAGTGCCGTAGCCGTCCACATAAGGCCGACCGCGGCATCGGAAGCCGGCGCTGCGTGCGTGGAAGACTTCGCCGAGCTTGCCGGCTTCGATCAGCTCCCGCGAGGCGCGGGTCTCGGCCGAATAGAGGGTCGAAAGCTGAATGTGGAGCTTCTTCCCGGTGGCGTCGGCCGCCTTCTTCATCGCCAGGGCGTCGGCATAGCTCCCCGCCATCGGCTTTTCGCAGTAGACGTGCTTGCCCGCCTCCAGAGCCTCGATGGTCACCGGTGAGTGGAGGTTGTTGTGCAGGCAGACATCCACGGCGTCGATGTCGTCCCGCTTCAGGACCTCGCGAAAGTCGGTGTAGACGGTGCCCGGGCCGAAGTCGGCCGAAGCTCGTGCCGCCGCCTCCTCGTTCGCATCACAGAAGGCGACCATCTCGACCCCCGAGAGGCCGGCGTAGGTCTTCATGTGGTGTTGCGAGATCTGGCCGCAACCGATGATGCCCACTCGAAGCGGGGCGCTCATCGGATCGCGACCTCAGAGTCGCCGTCGAAGATGTGCATCTGGTCCAGGTCGATGCAGAACTCCATATCCTGCTGCTCGTGCAGCGGGACCGTGGCGTCGATGTTGGCGAGGATCTTGTGCTCGCCGGTCATCAGGTAGGCCGTGTTGTCGTGACCGAGAAGCTCGACGACGTCCACCCGAGCGGTGAAGGTGTTCCCTTCGGCTGCCGCGAACGGGGCATGACCCTTGACGTAGATGCTCTCCGGCCGGATGCCGAAGCTCACCTTCTTGCCGTTCATCGTGGCTGCCGGATGGCCGGCGGGAAGGACGAAGTTGAGGTGCCCCAGATCGACGTGCCCGTCCTTGATCTGACCCGCAATGAAGTTCATGGGCGGTGCGCCGATGAAGCCGGCGACGAACTTGTTGGCAGGGCGGCGATACACCATCTCCGGCGTGTCGCACTGCTGAAGCACGCCGCCGTTCATGACGGCGATCCGCTGGCCCATGGTCATCGCCTCGACCTGGTCGTGGGTGACGTAGATCGTCGTGATTCCCAGGCTTCGGTGCAGACGGATGAGTTCGGCTCGGGTCTGAATTCGCAGTTTGGCGTCCAGGTTGGAGAGCGGCTCGTCCATCAGGAAGACTTTCGGCTTCCGAACAATGGCGCGGGCCAGGGCGACTCGCTGCCGCTGGCCGCCGGAAAGCTCCTTCGGCTTCCGCTCCAACAGGTGCCCGATCTCCAGCATGGTGGCGGCCTCCTTGACCCGGGCGTCAATGCTGCCCTTGATCTTCTTCGCTTCGCCGGCGTTGAACACCTGCCAAAGGAATCCCTTCAGCTCCTTGATCTTGAGACCGAAGGAGATGTTCTCGTACACCGACATGTGCGGGTACAGCGCGTAGTTCTGGAAGACCATCGCGATGTCGCGGTCCTTCGGAGGGACGTCGTTGACTCGGACATCCCCGATGTTGATGTCCCCTCCCGTGGCCTCCTCCAGACCGGCGACCATCCGCAATGCGGTCGTCTTGCCGCATCCGGAGGGTCCCACGAAGACCATGAACTCCTGATCTCGAACGTCCAGCGAAAGGTTGTTGACCGCTTTGACGTCCTTGCCGAAGATCTTGGTGACGCCCTTGAAAGAAACTCCTGCCAAAGTATTTGTGCTCCTGAGTGTCCCGACCTTGGAACCGGGGCTGATGCGGGACGATTCTACACCCTCGCAAGATCTTTTGCCCGCCGGAAACGCTTCCGGCTGCAGAAGTCAAGATTCCCGGCTCAGAAAGTCGGTCGCGGCAGCCACGGTCCGGCGGTCGCGGATGATCCGAACATGCCCCAAGCCGTCCGTCTGCCGGAACTCTGACGCGGGCCAGGCTTCGGCCAGATCGCGGCCTTCGGCAACCGGAATCTCATCGTCGCCGGCATCGTGAATCACCAGGGCAGCCGCCTTGGCTGACCCCGCCAGGGTCGCCGGGCTGAGCGAATTGAGGCGTCCCGGCCCAAAGAATGATTCGCACTCCTGCCAGAACGCGGCTCTCCCCGCCTCGTCCAGACCGCATTCCCAGGCAAAGGCGTGGAAGCGGGAGACCACTCCGGCGAACGGGGCGACA
>JAKRSE010000406.1 GCA_022402505.1 Fimbriimonadaceae bacterium
ACCGGGGTTGCCATCTCCGGCCTGGGCTACTACCCGAACGCCCTGGCGGCCGATCCCGACGAAGCCCGGGTGGCTCAGGAGCACATCAAGGCGGTCATCTCGGCTTCGGCCGACCTCGGGATCGGGAGGATGAACACCTTCATCGGACGCGACCCCAAGGCCTCCGTGGAGGAAAGCTTTGCGTCATTCGTGCAGGTTTGGGGCCCGATCCTGAATCATGCGGAGGAAAAGAAGGTGAAGATCGGCATCGAAAACTGTCCGATGTTCTTCAGTCAGGACGAGTGGCCGGGCGGCAAGAACCTGGCGACGACGCCCGCCATGTGGCGCCGGATGTTCGCCGAGTTCCCCACCGAATTCTTCGGGCTGAACTACGATCCGAGCCATCTGGTGTGGCAGATGATCGACCCGATCGAGCCGATCTTCGAGTTCGCCGGCCGCATCCACCACGCCCACGCCAAGGACTGCCGGGTGGACCGGCACCGGCTCGGTCAGGTCGGAATCATGGCGACCCCGCTGGAGTACCACACCCCGAAGCTCCCCGGACTGGGCGAGGTGAACTGGGGCCGCTACTTCTCCGTGCTCTCGGACTGCGGCTACACGGGTCCGGTCTGCGTCGAAGTCGAAGACCGCCCCTACGAGGCGTCTCTTCAAGGCCGAAAGGCAGCTCTGGTGCAGTCGTACCGGTATCTGAGGCCGCTGATCGGAGAGTTCGCCTAGAGCCCCTCAAAAATGTAGATTGAGTAGGCATCTTTGGGCTTGGCAGAATGCTGTCGCAAGGTTTTTGGTGAGGCCTTGGAGAGCTGGTAGACCAGGTACTCAATTCCATGCTTCTCCATGAGGTCAGCAACCTTCAACGTGCAGGCCGACAGGTCCGGTTCTGCCATGCAGAAAGTGCGGACGGCACCACCCAGGCCGATCCTCCAACTCTTGCCGGTTTGGAACATCATGATCGGCCGGGTCCCACGACCTTGGCTTGACTGGAGTTCCATCTTCAGTCCCGTCCGAGTTTGCGTGATCTCCGAGACGCCGATCTCGCTGAACCTTAGGTCCAGATCCTGTAGAAACAGTCTAACTGACTCCTGATTTGCTCCCATGAGTTGAAGATCATCTGGATGGACCATGGAGGCAATCTGATCGTGATCTCCCCTCCGGAGCGCATCGATCACTCGGTTTGAGAAACTCTGTGGGGATTCCCCCGGCCAAATCCTCAGGCCCCAAAAGACCGCACCTACAGCCAGGACGAGGACTCCAATCCAGCGAATCATCGCACCGCGAGGCGCGGTCTTGGGTCGGCTCATCAGCCTTCGCCCGAACCTCCGCCCTCGTCATCGGCTTCGCAGAGCTGGTGGGTCTCTCGTTGCACGCACCGTTCATTGATGGACGGATTGCCATAACTTGCCGAAGCGTGAACCGGCCCGCAGGAGCCCCAGTAGTACACCTCCCCCGTGAGGGGATGCGTGGTGAACCGGTGGCAATTGAAGTTCCGGCAGACGTAGGAGCAACACATCGGGTTGTTGTTCGGCGATGTTCCTGTGGAGCAACAGAAGTATGTCCAAAGCTCCGGAATTCGAAGACAGTCTACTCCCTCACACTCAAGCCGGTGGATATCCGGACACAATGGGCTTCCTGTTGCTTTGGCAACCCGTGCGATTCCAACGAACAGCACAACTGCAAGGATTGTGTACAACGGCACAAGGCGCAACGCAGCAAAGGGATTTCGAGCGACGGGTCTGGGGTTGTTGGTGCTTTTCATCGATCTCAAAAATCAGAGTCCTTGGTCTCCATCATGTTTCTCTATTGGCAACTGTTGTCGCCCGGAAAGAGGCCGGTCCTGACGCCCGGTCGAATTCTCTTGAGTGCCTGCCCGTTGACCTGAAGGACCAACTGCTTCTTTCTTAGGTGATAGGGGTCCGTGTTCTGTTCGGCTGGCCAGTAAATCCTCTCATCGAAACACACGTCTTCGATCAAGGCAAACTCGTCTTGTTGTTCCTTCAGCCTTTGCATCGGCGAGCCGCCCATTCGATGGTCAACTTTTCCAAGGTAATCCCGGCCCAAGGAGAATGCATGGAGGCGATAGCCCCAGGGCCGAAGGTCTCCGTTCGGTCCGATCCCTCCAGGCTTCATGGGCGAGAGCGGAGAGTAGAAGGATTCAAGCGGGACGCCATAGCGGAGCACGACATGCGGTCGAAGGCAGAACCCAAGCGGAATCTGGTCAAGACCAGGCAGCTCTTCCAGCGAACCCGTATCCGCTGAGTAGAGCATGATCCCTTTGTAGATCGTTCGCATTTGATCCAGCGACTTTCCCTCAAGGGCCCGGACCCGAACCGGCCCGGAAACGACCAGGGCCAGGGACGCAAGAACGGCAAGAATGGCCAGGCAGAGCATAACCTCCAGCAGGGTGAACGCCCGACAGGATCGGGCCCGCCTGGGTGCTTTGCCGCGTGCGGGGAACTGCCTACTCGACATCGGAAGCCTCCTTTCCGCGAGGCAAAGTCGCCGCACTTCGTTCACCTTCCGCGCTGGATTCCAGCGGGCGGCATTCACCGGAGACCTGGGCTTTGGCCGTCCGCAGGACCGTCGCAGCTCGCGACAACCACGGATCAGCGGGTACAGACTCCAGGAACACGAGACATGCAACAACGACCAGCGCGATGCATAGATGAACTGTGACTGGGTTGCGTTCATCTGTCATGCGAGAATCTTACGACATCCAGTCAGGTCCTGGCCTGAAAAAGTGAAAGTCGGTGGGGGGGGGGGCTTAAGGCCTATCAGCAGCCATCCGCCCGTGCCGAACCACGCGAAGTTGACCCGGGAGCCCCGCCCCGCACGGCCCTTCCCTGAAGCCGAATGGCTGCGTCCCGTTAAGGGATCGTCAAGCGTGACCAGACTCGGGGTCATGCTGGCCGCCTCGCTTGCCGCACTCGCCATGACCCCGTCCGTCCGGGTGATGTCCTACAACATCTGGGTGGGAGGGACTCGGTCTCAGCCGCTCAGCCAGACCGTCAGGGTGCTGAAGGAGTCGAACGCCGACATCATCGGAATCCAGGAGCCGGGCGAGAACCTGATCCCGCTCGCCCGGCAGACCGGCCTGAGGGTGGCGCGGGAGGCGGCGATCCTGACCCGGTACCGGGTCCTGGAGAGCTGGGACGTGCCGGGGGCCCGGTGGGGAGGCGCCCGACTCAGGACTCCGGATGGCCGGGAGATCTGGGCCTACAACACCCACCTGACCGCCTATCCCTACGGCCCTTACGAAGTGCGGGACGGCAAGGCGAAGACGGAGGCCGAGGCGATCGAAGTGGAGCGGGCTGCCGGGCGGCTGCCGGAGGTCCAGGCGATGCTGGCCGACATCCGGCGACGGGTGCCGAAGGATGCGGCCGTCGTCTTTACCGGCGACTTCAACGCCCCCAGCCACCGCGACTGGGCCAGGCCGACCGAACGGACCTTCAACCTGGCGGTCGCCTGGCCGGTCAGCCGCGCCGTGGAGCAGGCCGGCTTCGTGGACACCTATCGCCGGGTCCACCGGGATGTGCAAAAGAAGCGGGGCTTCACCTGGTCCCCCGGGTACCCCGTGCCGAACCTGGAACCGAACGATGTGATGGACCGGATCGACTTCGTCTATGCCCGAGGCCGTGGGCTGCGGGTCCAGGATGCGATCGTTGTCGCGGAGACCGGGCCGTTCACCGACCTCGCGATCGATCCCTGGCCCAGCGATCACCGCGCCGTCCTCGCCGTCGTCTCCTGGCGCTGAAGCAGGCTCAGACCCGCCGGAAGGCGGCTCCGAGGCGGCGGAGGAGGGTGGGCTTGGGGGTGTGGACGGGGAGGCCGATCAGGCGCCTGGCCACCGATTCGATCTGCCGGGAGACCGAACCGTTGGGTTCGACCAGGGTGATCGGGCTCCGCTCGCGAACCGACCGCCCGACCCGCTCGGAAGCCGCAACAAACCCGAGATGCTCGGCCGTCCGGCCCTCGCTTCGGGAGAGGAAGGAGCTGAACTTGGCGACCATCGCCCGCGCGGCGGCCTCGTCGCCGGACTGATTGACCACGGTCTTCAGCCGGGCGTTCGGCTTTCGGTCCAGGAGCACCCGGATCACGCCGTAGGCATCGACCACCGAGGCCGGGTCGGGAGTCATCACGACGAGCACGTCGTCGGCCTGCTCCAGAACGCTGAGGACCCCGTCGTGGAGGCCGGCTCCGGTGTCCAGGAAGAGGACGTCGAAGTAGGCTTCGAGCATGTCCAGCCGTACTCCGGAGCGGTTCAGCCGATCATAGGTCATCTTGGCCATCTCGCCCGCGCCGCTTTCGCCCGCCAGCAGCCGAACTCCCCAGGGGCCGGGGACAAAGGCGTCCATCAGGTTCACGTCGCCGGCGACCACGTCGGCCATGCTGACATCCGGCCGGACGCCAAGAATCAGGTGCGTGTTGGAGAGGCCGAAGTCGCAGTCGATGATGCCCACTCGCAGGCCCGCCTTGGAGAGGCTGATCGCGAGGTTGGCGGTGAGGGTGCTCTTGCCGACGCCGCCCTTCCCTCCGGTCACGGCGATGGTGCGCATCGAGCCGGTGCGGGCTTCCGGATCGGCAGAAAAGCTGGGAAGGTCATGCGGGGCGCGTCGTCGGATCGGTTCCGAGACGGCATCGGCCAGCTCAGCCGACTCCGGCAGGGCCCGCAGGCCGTAGGCTTCGTGGAGGCCGTTGAGGACGGCCGATTCGGGAGCGATCACCAGGTGCAGGGGCCGCTGGAGAATGAAGCTCAGCCGGGACAGGCGGGTCCGATCCACCGGCTCTGAGACGGCGACGACGAGAGCGGTTCCCTCCAGGCGCAGGGGAAGGGCCCGAGCCTCGAAGCAGGCCCGTCGGGGGGCGATGCGGAGAGCCTCTTGGCTTGGCGCCAGGCGGGGCGTCGCCTGACTGCGGGCGGCGGTGTTCATCATGTCTCGTTCGGTCGGCCACATCATGCCGGCGGGCCGCCTGATTCCGGGCGGTGCAAAACCGGGGCCGAGGCCGCCGAACCGGGCATAATCCGTGAGGAATGCCAGGACCGACCGACCCCCGACCGGCGGTGGATCAGAGCGATTCCGCCGAGCACCTGGCTCTACTACGAGAGCAGAACGCCCTGCTGCGGCGGCAGATTCGAGACAACAGCCATCTGGGCATCGTTCTGGTGCGGGGAATGATCATCGGGCTGGGCACGGCCATCGGTGCGACGGTCATCCTGAGCCTCGCGGTCTACATTCT
>JAKRSE010000407.1 GCA_022402505.1 Fimbriimonadaceae bacterium
CTCGCCTGCGCCCGGATCGGCGCGGCCCATTCGGTGGTCTTCGGCGGATTCAGCGCCGAGAGCCTGGTCGAGCGGATCAACGACGCCACCGCCAAGGCCGTAGTCACCGCCGACGGCGGCTGGCGGCGAGGCGGGATCGTCGCCCTCAAGAAGATTCTGGACGACGCCCTCTCCGGCGGCAAGTGTCCGACGGTCGAAAAGGTCCTCGTCTGCGAGCGGGTCGGCGCGCCCGGAACCTTGACCAACGGACAGGCCACTCCCGACTACGACCAGGGAGCCTGGGTCGAAGGCCGCGACCTCCGCTGGGCCGATGCCGTCGATTCCCAATCCGAGGACTGCCCCTGCGAGCCGATGGACTCGGAAGACCTCCTCTTCATCCTCTACACCAGCGGCAGCACGGGCAAGCCAAAAGGCATCATGCACACCACCGGCGGATACATGACCGGGGTCACCGCCACCTCCAAGCTCGTCTTCGACCTGAAGGAGTCCGACGTCTATTGGTGTACGGCCGACTGCGGCTGGGTCACCGGGCACAGCTACGTCGCCTATGGGCCGATGAGCAACTGCGCCACCCAAGTCATCTACGAAGGCGCGCCCGACGCGCCGGACAAGGATCGGTTCTGGAAGATCATCGAGCGGCACAAGGTCACCATCCTCTACACCGCCCCCACCGCCATCCGCACCTTCATGAAGTGGGGCACCCACTACCCCGGCGGCTGCGATCTCTCGTCGCTCCGGCTGCTCGGCTCGGTCGGCGAACCGATCAATCCCGAGGCCTGGATCTGGTATCGCGACGTGATCGGCGGCGGCCGCTGCCCCATCGTGGACACCTGGTGGCAGACGGAAACCGGCGCCATCATGATCACCCCCCTCCCCGGGCTCACCGTCACCAAGCCGGGCTCGGCCACCAAGCCCTTCCCGGGCATCCAGGTGGACATCTTCGACGAGGAAGGCCGGCCCGCCAGCGACGACAACGACGACGCCGAGGTCGGAGGCCTGCTGGTGCTGCGCCGCCCCTGGCCCTCCATGCTGCGCGGCATCTGGGGAGACCCGGACCGCTATGTCAAGACCTATTGGAGCAAGTTTGCGGACGCCTACTTCGCCGGAGACGGGGCCAAGCGCGATGAAGAAGGCGACTACTGGCTGCTCGGCCGGGTGGACGACGTGATGCTGGTCGCGGGGCACAACATCTCCACAATGGAGGTCGAATCCGCCCTGGTGGACCACCACGACGTGGCCGAAGCCGCCGTCATCGGCCGCACCCACGACGTCAAGGGCCAGGCCATCGCCGCCTTCGTCATCCTCAAGTCAGGCGTGGAGGCGACTCCCGAGCTGCGTGAAGAAATCCGGCGGCACGTCGGCACGAAAATCGGCCCCATCGCCCGCCCCGACGACCTCTTCTTCTGCGCCGACGTCCCGAAGACGAGGTCCGGCAAGATCATGCGGCGGCTCCTGCGGGACGTGGCCGAGGGACGGGTTCTCGGAGATACGACGACCCTGGCCGATCCGAACGTCGTGGCATCGCTGAAGGCGGGGTACGAGGACAAGGAGGGGTAGAGGCCAACCTGTCGCCACCGGATTTTGTCGAACTTGTAGCAATCTAGCCAGAGTTATCTGGTAGTGTAACGCATGCTAAGCTGTCTCCTCCTGGTCGCATCAGCAGATCGTCTCACTTTCAACAGTCTCGAGGCCATGCACTTTCCAGTCCAGTCTCCGGTTGACTCCGCGAGGGGCGAGCGAGGCCGCTCTGCGGATCGACACTCCATCCTGTGGAACGACTATGTCGCATACCTCTCTTGGCAAACGGTCAGGAGAAATGTTGACTTCTATATTGATGGTCAGCAGGTCAAAACGAGTACTCCCATATCGTCCGGCATGGCCAACTTGTCGTTCGTGGTTCCCGGATCGGGTGGATTGGCCGGACCTTCGGCAAAGCGCCGGTACTACGTGACCCACGGGCCAGCAAAGAGCCCGTTCGGCACGTCCCACCGACCTTGGGTTGCTCTCCTTGACTGGAGCACAGCGGCCGCTGCTGGTTCAAAGACGCCGGCAGATTCTATGTCGAACCTGGCTTCCACCATAGGTGGCTTGCGAGGGCCAGGGCCAAGATTGCTGGAATGGGAGGACAAGATGCGTTTTGGTGGACTCGCGTCCTTCTCCCCTTGGGACGGCGAGTACACGGATGTTCCTGGACTCCTGGCCGAAATCGGGAGGCCGAAGGCCCTCCCGATCAAGACGAACTGCTACGTGTTTGCCGGCCTCCTTCAGGCTGCCGCGGCGTCCTTGGGGATTGAAGCGAGCGTCCGAAGGTTCTCAGGAAGCCTCAAGATTCAGCCTGGCGTTTTGGTGACTACGTCTGAGCCAGCCCCGGAGTTCTTTAACACCCATGCGGTTGTCTACCACGACGGCCTTGTTACAGACGCCAACCTCTATCTGAGAGACGAGTCAGGTGCAACGGGCCCAGTGGCTAATCTTCCATGGAAGGAATACCTGAAACTTTGCTTCGGCATAGACCCTCAGGATGTCTCATTCGAGGACTACGTGCCCCGGCCGATGAGTCACAAGCTCCGGTAAGTCCTCCGGCAATGCAGACCGGAACTCAGGCTGCATTGCCGGAGGCTCACGTCACGGCATCTTCAGCTCCAGACCCATCGTCCTTCCCTTCTCCGAAGCCGGGATTCCGTCGGCCATCCAGACGGGCATCGGGTCGCCCTTCAGGTAGTGGTCGAAGAATTGGCTGAGGCGGATGGTGAAGTCTTTGCGGTTTCGACGCTGCACCAGGTTGTGGTCCTCGCCGTTGTAGACGAGCATCCACGCCGGACGCTGGAGCCGGCGAAGGGCCGTGAAGAGCTGGATGCCCTCCGTCCACGGCACTGCGCCGTCCTGGTCGTTCGACATGATCAGCAGAGGAGTCTTGATCTTGTCGGCGAAGAAGATCGGTGAGTTTTCCAGATACCGAAGCGGCATCTCCCACATCGAACCCCCGATCCGGCTCTGCCCGACCTCGTACTGGAACTGACGAACCAGGCCGCTGCCATACCGGATTCCCCCGTAGGCGCTGAACATGTTGCTCACCGGCGCGCCCGCACAGGCGGCGGCAAACATGTCGGTTTCGGTCACCAGATAGGTCACCTGGTAGCCGCCCCAGCTCTGCCCCTGAATCCCGACCCGCTTCGGATCGACAAAACCCATGTCCAGGACCTTGTGAACCCCGGGAAGAATCGCGTTCACCGCGCTCTCTCCCGGATAGCCGATCTTGTAGGGAATGTCGGGAACAAAGATCACATATCCGTTGCTCGCAAAGAAGCTCAGGTTGATCACGCTCGCGCTGGGCGCCGGCGGAGAGTAGCGATGGGTGTTCTGGCTGGAACGGTCATAGAAGTAGACCACCATCGGATACTTCTTCGAAGGATCGAATCCGCCGGGCTTGATCAGGATCCCGTCGAGCTCCACCCCGTCGTGAGACCGGTAGCTGACCTTCTCCGAAGTCCCCCAGAGATACTCCTTCTGCTGCGGATTGGCATCGCTCAGGCGAACCGGGTCGCGGAAGTCCATCCGCGAGGTCCAGAGGTCCGGGAAGGTCTCGAAATTCTGAATGGTGAACAGGATTCGATCCGACTCTTCCGCCTTGACCAGACCGGTCACCATGCGGTCCCCGGAGACCAGAGCTTCCGGCCTCTTCCCCGCCGCCGAACCGAGGGCATAACCCCAACCCTTGCGGTCGTTGTCGAAGGCGGTGAAGACCAGGGATTCCTCGGGTGAGATCGTCGGCCGCTCGGCGTTCAGTCGCACGAGTCGGTAGGTGATCCCGGCCCGTCGTCCGTGGCCCAAGGTGAGGTTCTGCGGCGCCTTCTCTCCGCTCGGATCAACGCGCCAAAGGTCGAAGCGGTCGTAGACGAGAAGCCCGGCGTCGTCATCCAGCCAGCCCGCGATCCCGTAGGGGCTCGGCATGGCGGGGACGTCGTTCTCCTCGTCGAACATCGGATGCGGCAGGCCGGTCATGACCCGCTTCTGCCCGGTCGTCGGATCGATGCTGAAGAGCTCCCGGGTCCGATCATCCGCCCCGACAATCCATCGACCGCTCGGCGATGCCACAAGAACTCCGTTCAGGTTCTGGACCATCAGCCGCTTCAAATTGGTCGCCAGATCGACGACGTAGATGTCCGAAGCGCCCTCGGTCCACGAGGTCTGCATCTGGTAGGGGTCGGAGTCGCGGTAGAGCGCCCAGCTGCCGTCACCGTCCTGGACCACCTGAACCGAAGGCCGGTCGCCGTTCTCCAGCTGCAGGCCCGTGCCCGAGGCCAGATCGACCATGTAATCGAAGGTCCGATTCCGCAGCCCGGCCACCTGCCGAAGCTGGACCAGCTGAAGCTGCGGGTCCTTCCAGTTCCAGACATCGAGGTTGACCTTCTCATCGTCCGGAACGGTCGGCGGGGCCGGCTGAGGTTCTGGTCGGAGGCCGATGAAGAGCCGTCCCGCCGACTTGCTGAACCGCAGGCTGGATGCGGCATCCACCTGGTAGCCCCTTTCGATCGCCTTCAGGGCCGATTCCTGAAGCCGCGCCGGGGTCCCGGTAGTCGAGCCCCAGTAGACGCTCCACTTGGACTCCTTGGCGGCGTAGTCGTCCGCGTCGGTCAGAAAGGCGATCCGGCTCCCGTCTTCGTTCAGCGTCAGCCGGCTGTAGCGGGCCATCTTCACCATCAGGTCCCGCCGCTCCATCTTGTCGCCCGTGAACCGAAGCACGGTCACGCCGTCCTTGTCGCCCTCCTTGTTGGAGATTGAAAAGGCCAGAACCTCGCCCTTGCTGGACCAGGTCGGAGTCTGGATGGATTCCAGGGTCAGCTTCTCGCCGGTCTTCAAGTTGCGCAGCGTGTGGTCGGTCCCGGTTCCGTGTCCGGCCTTCTTCTTGGGGGCTTCGTCGGCCTTCGGCTTCTCTTCGGCGGGGGCTTCCTGATCTGCCGCCCCGCCTTCTGATCCTCGGGCGGGAGCGGGTCGGGCCGGGGTCGAGTCGATCCGGTAGAGCAGCCAGGGGCTCTTGCCGGCTCCCAGAGTCCAGGTCGCGACATCGTCGATCGTCTCGACCGCGCCGGTCTTCAGGTTCATCAAGGCCAGCTTGTTCTTGGGGGTCGGCTTGCGCTCGCGGGTCGCCTGGCGGGTCTCTTCGAACTTCGGCCGAACCGTGGCCGCCAGCCAGAGACTGTCCGCGCTGAATCGGAGGCCGGAAGCGC
>JAKRSE010000408.1:0-1502 GCA_022402505.1 Fimbriimonadaceae bacterium
GCGATTCCGAGCTCCAGGCCCAGACGACCAAGTTCCGGAGCCTGCTTGCCGAAGGGCGGCCGCTGGACAGCCTGCTCCCCGAAGTCTTCGCCACCGTCCGCGAGGTCAGCCGGCGGACCCTCGGAATGAGGCAGTTCGACGTCCAGCTGATCGGCGGCGTGGTGCTCCACCAGGGACGCATCGCCGAGATGCGCACCGGCGAAGGCAAGACCCTCGTCGCGGTCGCTCCGATGGTTCTGAACGCCCTGACCGGGAAGGGCGCCCACCTGGTCACGGTCAACGACTACCTGGCACGCCGCGACGCCGTCTGGATGGGGCCGATCTATCACTTCCTCGGCCTCTCAGTGGGCATCATCCAGGGTCAGGGAGCGGACACAGACGAGCTGGGCGGCAGCTACGTCTACGACCCCGACTTCTCCCACGACGACCCGCGCTACATGCACTGCCGGCCTTGCAGTCGGCGCGACGCCTACCTCTGCGACATCGTCTACGGCACGAACCATGAGTTCGGGTTCGACTACCTGCGCGACAACATGGCGTTCGACATCACCCAGCTGAGTCAGCGCGAACTGAACTTCGCCCTGATCGACGAAGTGGACTCGATCCTGATCGACGAGGCCCGGACCCCGCACATCATCAGCGGCCCCAGCAGCCAGGACACGGCGGTCTACAAGTCGGTGGATGCGGTGGTCAAGACGATGACGCCCGAGGTCCACTACACCAGCGACAAGAAGAACCACTCGGCCAGCGCCACCGAGGACGGACTCGACTACCTGGAAGAGCAGCTGGGGATCGACAACCTCGCCAGCGACCCGCGCCTGTTCCACCACGTCAACGCGGCGATCAAGGCCTACGCCCTCTTCGAAAAGAACGTGGACTACGTGGTCCGGGGCAGCGAGGTGGTCATCGTCGACGAGAACACCGGACGCATGATGTTCGGCCGGCGGTACGGCGACGGACTCCACCAGGCTCTGGAAGCCAAGGAAGGAGTGCCGGTCCAGCGGGAGAGTCAGACGGTCGCCGTCATCACCTTCCAGAACCTCTTCCGCATGTACGACAAGCTGTGCGGCATGACCGGAACGGCCAAGACCGAAGAGGACGAGTTCCGCAAGATCTACGGCCTGGACGTCGTTGCGATCCCGACCCACCGGCCGATGGTTCGCCAGGACCAGCCGGACGTGGTCTACAAGACGATGGACATCAAGTTCCGAGGCATCGCCCGAGAGATCCTGCGGCTCTACACCAAGCAGCAGCCGGTCCTGGTCGGCACGCGATCCATCGAGATGACCGAACAGGTTTCCGGCCGGCTGACCGCCGAGATGATCCAGAAGCTCCTGCTCTCGGACCGAGCCCTCGACTTCACGACCAACGAGAAGGGCGTGAGCAAGGATGCGAAGAAGGAGGCGGCAGCCCTCTTCGAAGCTCCCCTGCACGAGGTGGGAATGGACCGGATCAAGGATGTGGTCCGCTCGCTCGGCCTGCCCGCCGACCCCTTCGCCGAC
>JAKRSE010000408.1:1512-3751 GCA_022402505.1 Fimbriimonadaceae bacterium
ACTTCAACGAAGCCCTGCGCCACGGCGTGCCGCACGACGTTCTGAACGCCTAGTACCACGAGAGGGAGGCGCTCATCATCAGCGAAGCCGGCCGGAAGGGGGCGGTGACCATTTCGACCAACATGGCGGGCCGAGGCGTGGACATCCTGCTGGGCGGCCGCGTGGAAGACGACACCGTGAAGCAGGCCCGACGCCAGGAGATGGAAGACGGC
Organism: Fimbriimonadaceae bacterium; assembly: GCA_022402505.1. Classification (GTDB taxonomy): domain Bacteria; phylum Armatimonadota; class Fimbriimonadia; order Fimbriimonadales; family Fimbriimonadaceae; genus JAKRSE01. The sequence goes on from JAKRSE010000408.1 coordinate 1,725, forward strand.
GGGTTGGCGGCCGAATACGCCGACACCTTCATGAGCTTCCGCCGCGGCGGCCAGGAGCGGGCGGCGCCTCCGCTGCCTCTCAGCGACCAGGAACGGCGAGAGAAGGCGGAAGAAGTCCGCGCCCTCGGCGGCCTCTTCATCCTGGGAACCGAGCGGCATGAATCACGCCGGATCGACAACCAGCTGCGAGGCCGCGCCGGCCGACAGGGCGACCCCGGCGAGAGCCGATTCTACGTCAGCCTGGAAGACCATCTCTGGAAGATCTTCAACGCCAAGATGCTGGAGAATCCGGTGCTGCGAGCCTGGCCCACGACCGAAGAGGTCCGGGACAAGTTCATCAGCGGCATGATCCTCAAGACTCAGGAGCGGATCGAGAACCACTACTTCGAAGCCCGAAAGCACGTTCTCGAATACGACGACATCCTGAACACCCAGCGCGAGACGATCTACGCCAAGCGGCGCGGCATTCTGCTGGGCGAAGACTGCGGCACGGAGATTCATGACGGGGTCGCCGGGTTCATCGCCGAAGCCTGCGACCGGCATTGGCAGGTCACGGATGACGGCGACACCGTCTACGACCACGAAGGGCTCTACGAAGAGCTGAACAACCTCTTCCCGCTCGTGGACTACGCCTCCCTGAGCGAGCTGAAGGAGATCGAGCCCGGCGAGCACCTGCGCAGCTTCTGCGTGGAGAAGGCCGAAGAGGCCTATCGCGAGAAGCGCGAGCGCTATGGCGACGAGATGATGGGTCAGCTGGAGCGGCACGTCATGCTTCGGGCGGTGAACGATCAGTGGATGGACCATCTGCAGATGATCGAATACATCCGCGAGGGCATCAGCCTCCGCAGCTATGGTCAGGTCGATCCGCTGGTCGCCTACAAGCGGGAGACCTTCGACCTCTTCCAGAACACCCTCGGGAAGATTCGCGACCAGGCGGTCCGCCTCACCTTCCAGGCCGAGCTCCGGGTGGAGCCCGCCGCGCCCCAGGCTCCTCCGCCGGCGATGATGCAGGTGGAAGACGGTCCGATGGAGCCCTCCGGCCCCGCCGCCCTGGCCCCCGAAGCCTCCGCGGTCGCCCTGGCCGAACCGGTGAATCTGGACGGCATCGACTGGAAGCGCGTCGGCCGCAACGACCTCTGCCCCTGCGGCAGCGGTAAGAAGTTCAAGGCCTGCCACTACCCGATCCTGCGCCAGCAAGGCATCATCTGACACCCCGCCTGCCCCACAACCACCCCGCCCGGATTCACTCGGATTCGTGCGGGGTGGTTCGGTTTTCTGGCAATTCGCCTGGCGAGGCCCCCAGTGAACGCGGGAGCCGCCAGGCGAACCCGTGAACCCGCACGCAGCTCCCCCAAGCAACCCCGAACACCCCCCAAACCGAGTACCATCGCGGCATGATTCCGCTCGCCACCCTCCGCGCCCATCATGTCGGGCTTGTCGTCGCCGACCTTGAGGCATCGCAGGCGTGGTACCGGACTCATTTCGGGATGGAGGAGCGGTCGCGGACGGTGTCGCCGACGGGCCTGAAGATCGTCTACATCGGCCGCGACGGGTTCGAGATCGAGCTGTTCCAGCACCCGGAAGGGGTTCCTCTGGCCGGGGCGCGGAAGGAGCTGGGAAGCAGCCTGCAGGAGGGCGGGTTCGCTCACCTCGCCTTCGCCTGCGACGACGTGGACGCCCTCTGGCCGGCCCTGGAAGCCGCCGGCCACAACCTCGCCTCCCCGCCCGCCGTCAACGAGGACCTGAGGGTGAAGTACTGCTTCATCCGAGACCTGGACGGCAACCTGATCGAGTTCGTCCAGGTTCTGGGCTGATGGCCAAGCGGCGGGTGCTGCCCATCGTTTTCGGGTCGCTCTTTGGGGGGTGTTGCCTGCTACTGGGGTTCGGCTATGCCTGGTTTCTCGACCTGCCCTTGGTCTGGTTCCAGGCCGGCCGGGTGGAACGGGAGTACCGCGCGGCAGGCCTTCCGTGGACGGCGGAGGATGTCACGCCGGACGAGCCGCTCCCGGAAGTCGACAACGCCGCCG
>JAKRSE010000408.1:3761-5219 GCA_022402505.1 Fimbriimonadaceae bacterium
GCCGATCTGATGTTGATGGCGATCCGGGCTCGAGCCAGGCCTCCCGTCCGCCTCCCGAGAGATCGAGGAGATCGGCCGCCGAGCTGGGCCCGAGACATGCTCCGAACCCTGGAGCCGGAGACCGCAGCCCTGGACAAGCTGGTGGCGGCATCCGCCCGTCCTGGCTGGGATTTCCGACTCGACCCAGACATGGCCTCGGTCGTGGCGGACTCCAACCTGGGCGGCCCGCTCCTGGAGCTGGGCCGGATGCTCTGTCGAAGAGCCGAAGCACGTGCCTTGTCCGGAGACTTTCGCAGGGGCGTTTCCGACCTGGCGGCTGCCCAGCGTCTCAGTCGGATGGACCGAGGCTGGGGCACTCTGGTCCACCTCCTCCGGGAAGTCGCCCTTCGCCGGGAGGTGGCCGACACTCTCACCCGGCTCCTCGATTCGGCCGAAACCTCGCCTGCCGATCGGGCCGCCCTCGGCCGAATCGCCGCAAACCTGGGCGGCCCAATCGATGTCGAACGCCGGATGCGGGGCGAGCTCTACTCCCTTCTCGCCCTTACGCGAAACCTGAAACTGATGCCGCCGGAGGACAGGTACGGCCAGCAGAGTCGACCAACCTCGGTCCCGGAAGACCGGCTCGTCCGCGACGGAGTTCCCGGAAACCAGCGGCAGCGGAGCATGACCCTCGGACTCCTTCGGGACCTGACCGCGATCTACCACGAACTGGAGCGGGTCGAATCGGACGTTCTCGGGGCGGTCAGGGACTTTGAGGAACGAACCAAGCGGACGCAGGAGCGGCCCCCGCAGCTGAGCGCGATCATGTCGGCGATCCTCCTCCCAGTGACCGAATCCGCCGGCCGAGCCGTTGTCGAGCTGCAGGCCGGAGAGCGGGCGGTCCAGACCCTGTTCCGACTCGCCGCCGGCGAGGACGGCCCGATTCCGGAGGACCCCTTTACGGGCGAGCCGATGAAGGTCGTCTCCTCCGCCTCCCTGGTCATGGTCTGCAGCCTCGGCCCGAACGGCAAGTACGATGACGGGCGGTCTCGGATGGATCTCCCCCGGAACGCCGAAGACCGATCCGCCTACGACATCTGCGCCGGATTCAGGCGCTGAGGGATCAGAGGGGTTCCAGGTTGTCGGTGCGCAGGCGGAGGGATTCGGTCTTGCCGCCGGATTCCAGGCGGATCCGCCAGTAGGTTCGGCTGCCTTCCCGGTCCTGCTCCACCAGCTGGATGTTGGTCCGGCCCGGCCGCTTGCGCAGAGCCCGCTCAGCCGCCTGTCGGGCGGTGGTGCGTCGGTCGATGCGGAACTCGGGCCGGCCGGCCTGCTCCATCTTGGTCCGTGAGCCCCGGACTTCAACCTCCACGACCCGTCCGCTGGAGGCAAGGATCTCGACGTCCCACCCCCGGCCGGTCGGCTGCCGTTCGGCCTCGATGATGAAGCCGGGCTGGACTCGTTCAGCTGCCTTCAGGG
>JAKRSE010000409.1 GCA_022402505.1 Fimbriimonadaceae bacterium
ACCAGGCCCATCATCAGTAAGCTGAGCAGCATCGTGTTCAGCACGTTCTTCTTGCGCACCATGCCGCCGTAGAAGAGCGCCAACGCCGGAGTCATCAGGAGAACGAGCGCCGTGGCAACCAGCATCCACAGGCTGTCCACCTTGTCAATCACGGGAGCCGCCGCTTCGGCTGCCTCTTGGGCAAAAGCGGCAGTCGAAATGCCAAGCAGTGCAAGGGCCGCAAAAGGGCGCCTCAAGGAAGTGTCTCTCATTCAATCACCAGGATCGCCTTCGACGATGAGAGGCAGGGCCGCGCCGCTGCGGAGTCCTAAGACCATACTGGACCTGACAGACAAATTTCCAGAAATTCCAGAAATTCAAAACGATCTTAGGCTCAGACTCGGAAAATCACCTGGGAAATCGGATCGATGCGGCCCGACCGTGGAAGGGCAACCCCTCCATCTGGGCGAGAGTCTCGATCACCGGCCGGATGACATCGAGGTCTTCACGCTCGAAAGACGTGACCGTCTGGAACCGCAGGAAGTCCTGAACGTTCACCGGAGAGCCGAACCTGGCCGCGCCCGAAGTCGGCAGAGCGTGGCTCGGTCCGGAGGCGTAATCGCCCGCGCTCTGAGGGGTGAACCCTCCCAGAGCCACGCATCCGGCATTCGAGATCAACCCGAGGAAGCCCTCCGCCTCGTCGCCGTGGAGCGCCAGGTGCTCCGGCGCAAAGTCGTCCACCAGGCGAGCCGCCTCTTCCGCCGACCCGCAGACCACGGCCAGGCCATGACTCCGAAGCGCGGCCCGAAGAACATCACCCCGCTCGGCAGTCCCCGCCATCACCGCCGCCGAATCCAGGACCGCCTCGGCATCGGCCCGGCTGAAGGCGATGAGCAGCCCGACGTTGTCGTCGCTGTGCTCCACCTGGGTCAAGAGGTCGGCGGCGGCGTGGAGCGGGTCGAACCCGGGGAGGCAGACGACTGCAACCTCGCTCGGGCCTGCATAGGCGGTCAAGCCGACCGTCCCCCAGAGCTGGCGCTTCGCCTCATTGACCCAGGTGTTGCCCGGGCCGACGATGAGGTCCACTCGGTCGAATCCGGGCCAGCCCAAGGCGAGGCCTGCAATCCCGGCCGCCCCGCCGCACTTCACAACCTGGGTCACGCCCGCCAGGCGACAGGCCTCCCGCACCGCCGGAGCGAGCGTGCCATCCGGCCGGGCGGGGGTCGCGGCGACGATCTCCCGGCAGCCGGCCACCTTTGCCGGGATCGCCGTCATCAGAATGCTGCTGGGATAGCTCGCCTTGCCGCCGGGAGCATAGACCCCCACGCGACGGATCGGAAGCATCCGCTGGCCGAGCATTCCGGATTCGATCCGATCCTGCCGCATCTCCGGAGGCATCGGCACCTTGATCGGGCCGAGCTGCATCTCCGTCTGAGCCTCGGGGTTGTCGCGCTCGACGGCCGAAGTCTGCCAGGCCCAGCCGGAGTCGATCCCCTCCCAGCCTTCGGCGATGACCTGAAGCTGGGTTCGGTGAAACTCCTCGATCCGCTCGGCCGCAGTGTGGAGCGCCTCGGTCTCCGCTTCGGAGAGGCCCTCCCCTTCCCCGTCGATCTCTTCCAGGATCTCGGCAAGCCCGGGCGCATCGAACCTTCGGGCGCTCTCCAGCACCGCCTCTGCGCCCCGGACGGCCACGTCGTCGATGATCCGCCGCACCGTGTCGGCCTGAGCCGAATCGAACTTCGGGCGGCGGCGCGAGAGGGCCGGAACCCTCGGGTCGTCCGGGCCGACGATGTCGCAGAGCCTCACGCGAAGGCCTCCACGGCCGCCGCCAGCCGACGTCGCATGGCGGCCGGGCCGAGGACCGCCATCAGCTCCCACAGGCCAGGGCCGACCGACTTGCCCGTCAGGGCCAGACGGACCGGATGCACGACCGGGCCCAGCTTTTCGTGCCCCAGGTCGCTCGCCAGCCCGCGGATCAGGGCCTCGCAGTCGGCGTCCGTGGCCGATTCCCGGCCCTCCAGAGCCGCGGCAAGCCGAACCAGCAGGTCCAAGACCTCCGGCCTGCCCTGCCATTTCTTCAGGGCCTTCTCCTCGTACTCGGTCGGATCCTCCAGGAAGAAGCGGCAGGCGGGGCCGAAGTCGGCGAGCGAGCCGACGCGCTCCTGCTCCAGCGCGATCATCGCCTCGGCGTGGTCCGGATCGCTCTGAGCGGCCTCGCGCAGGAGCAGGATGTCGGCGAGCCGCCCGGCGGCCGTCGGGTCTTCCTCCGACTTGGCCTGCCAGTAGGACGCGGTCTCCTCCCGGCCGGCATATTCGACGAACCTCTCGCGGACTTCAGCGACGGGGAGCGCACGAAGCCGCGCGCCCTGCATCCAGTTCAGCTTGTCCAGGTCGAAGATGCCGCTGGAGGGCTGAATCCCCTTCAGGTCGAAGGCTTCGGCCATCTCCTCCATCGACATGACCTCTCGGTCGCCTCCCGGGGCCCAGCCGATGAGGGCGATGAAATTGGCGAGGGCGTCGCCCAGGTAGCCCGCCTTGCGAAAGTCCAGACAGGAGGTGTCGCCATGCCGCTTGCTCAGCTTGCTCCCGTCGCGCCCCTTGATCACGGGAAGATGCACGAGGACGGGAGGTTCCACCCCCAGCGCCCGCCAGAGCACGACATGCTTCGGCGCGCTGCTGATCCACTCTTCGCCGCGGAAGATGTTGGTGATCCCCATCAGATGGTCATCCACCATCGCCGCGAAGTGGTAGGTCGGCATCCCGTCGGCCTTGATGAGGACCGGGTCGTCCACCGTGTCGCCTTCGAACTCGAGCCGGCCTCGGATGGCGTCTTCAAACACGATCTTCTCGCCTCGGGGGATCCGGAGCCGCAGGACTCCCGGTCGGCCCGCCGCCCGAGCCTCCTCCACCTTCGCCGCCGACGCCTCGCGCCAGTCTCCGCCGAAGTAGCCGGTGGGGAGCTTGTTGACCTGCTGGAACAGGCGCATTTCGTCGAGTTCGTCGGGAGTGTCGAACGCCCAGTAGGCCGCACCCGATTCCACCAGGCGGTCGATGAAGGTCTGGTAGATCCCCGCCTCCTTCCGCTCGCTCTGGCGGTAGGGCGCGTGGGGGCCGCCAACTTCCATGCCTTCCTGCCATTCCACGCCGACAAACCGGAGCGATTCGATGAGGTCGACTTCCGTCTCCGGACGATGGCGGCTCCGGTCCGTATCTTCGAACCGAAGGATGTTCACGCCTCCAAACCGTTTGGCGAAGAGATGGTTGTAGAGCGCCGTTCGGATGTTGCCGACGTGGGGGCTCCCGGTCGGGCTTGGGGCATATCGGACGCGCACGCTCATGGAACGACCCAGAAGATACCAATCGCTCGGCCGGACCTTTGGGAGGCTTCGGGAAGGTGCCAAGATGGACGTGGGTCATGCGGCTGCATCCCGAACCGCCGCCGCCGCGTCTGACCTCTTCAAGCGAGCCCGTGGACCGTCAGGATTTGGAACAAAAGCTGGAGCCCCAGGAAGCGGCGGAATGGTACTACGTCGGCCGCTACGGCGAGCTGGGGCCGCTGACCCTGAGCCAGATGCAGGACCTGGCCATGGACGGGGTCATCTCGAGCGACACCTTTGTGTGGAAGCAGGGGATGGCCGAATGGAAGCCCGCCTCCTCGATGTCCGACCTGTCGACCAGGCTGGGGGCCGAGCTGCCTCCGCCTCCGCCGCCCATGCCCGTCGTGGACTCCCGCACCATCGCCCCGACCGCCCCCAGGTCTGAGCCAACCTATCATCACCACCGGATCGAGGACAGTCCCCTGAGCCGCAGCCGGGCGGGACTCCTGAACCTGATCCCCGGAGTCGGGCGGCTGTATCTGGGCTACAGCGCCATCGGTGTATTGCAGCTCGTCACGTTCCTGGTCTGCGGAGTCGGCTTCATCTGGGCGGTCATCGACAGCATCTACATCCTCACCGGCGGCCTGAAGCACGACGGATACGGCCGCCCGCTGAAGGACTGACCCCCGTCCGCCATGAGCGAGAACCCCTTCCGACCGCCGACCCTGGAGGAGCTGCTCCTGATCCGCAAGTCGGCCATGGCCGTCGCCGCGCTGGCCGTGAGCCTGCCCAACGCCTTCGCCGCCGCCATCCTCGCCGACCGCATGGACGAATACATCCATGAGACGAAGGCCGACCGGCTCGCCCTGCAGCAGACCGACTTCGGAGCCTACGCCGGCCTCCTCGCCCGAGAGTGCGTGGTCCGCTGGGCCGCAACCGAAGCCGAAGCCCTGCTGATGAAGCCCGGCGAAGCCGCCGAAGCCGAACCTCCCGCCACCGAAGCCCTGGACCAGGCAAACGTCCACCTGAGGCTCTGGGAATCGCTCGACCCGCTGCTTCCCTGGCGGTTCGAATCGCCCGGACTCAACCCGGCGGAATCCGTCGTGGAGGCCCTGAGCGCCTGCCACCGAATCGTCGCCCACACCCTCGTCCACGGCCCGCTGAACCCGGTCATCCTCGACTGCCAGGAACGCCTGGCAAGCGGCCAGGGAGTCTCCATCGCCTGGCTCCACGAACGGCTCGGCGAGACTTCCGACTGATTTTCGTCCCGGGACCTGGAGGAAGGCCGAGCACCTGCCAACGATTCCAGGTATCTTCACCAACCGCACTGCCCCTTAGCTCAGTTGGTAGAGCAGCTGACTGTTAATCAGCGGGTCGTTGGTTCGAGTCCAACAGGGGCAGCCAGGAATCTTGGACGACGAGAGCCGGGTTGATTTCCGTTTTGGGAAGTCAACCCGGCTCTGCGTTTGGGTGACGGTCAGGCGGTCTTGCGGCGGCGGAGCATGAGGGCGCCGAGGCCGGTGAGGGCCAGGAGGGTGGCGGGCTCGGGGACCGGGGTGGCCGAGATCCGGACGTTGTCGAAGCTAACGTAGGACTCCAACGGCCCGGACGGGCCCGTCAATCTCACCGTCAGGAGCTCACCGACAGGTCCACCCGTCAGCGGGGAGACCCAGTTGAACGTGAAGGGGAGCATGTTCCCCGAGTTGAACGTCTCCGCCTTTGACTCGAGCAGGGTTCCGCCCGTCAGGACGCCGTTCGTCAGGGTCCCGCCCGACCAAAGCTCGACCGTACCCGTTGTGGTGTTGCCGGTACGCCCCTGCAGGTAGCTGACCGTGTAGATCGTCTCTCCCAGAATCTGATGGTTCAG
>JAKRSE010000410.1 GCA_022402505.1 Fimbriimonadaceae bacterium
GTACATGCCGTTCAGGCGGAAGTTGTTCTTCAGGTTGATGAACCACTGGCTGTCGCCCGTGTCGCTCATCGGGGATTCCAGAGCCATTCCGACCGTGCCGCGAGCGTGTACCAGGTTGTTGATCTCGAACCGGACCGGCTTGCCGGAGCCGCCGTCGCCGAGGCCCTTGGTGCCGCCGCTCTCGCCGGGGGCCGCCAGAGCGCGCGCCGGAGTCCAACCCTTCGAAGCCGGATCGCCCGCCTGAAGCACGAAGTTCTCCACCCGCCGATGGATGATCTGACGGTCGTAGAAGCCCCGGCTGACCAGATCCAGGACGTGTCGGCCGATCAGCGGAGCCTCGCCCAGGTCGAACTCCATCACGAAGCTGCCGCGCCCTTCCACCTGCCACTCCACCAGAGGGCGGGGCGACGGTGAGGCGAGGCCGAGGGCCAGGGCGGCCGAGAGCATGGGCCTATTCTGACCCGGCGGCACGGCCGAAAACCGGTCCGCCGTGCTTCACCGCGAAGGACCAGAAGGCCGGCCACCAGATGAGATCATTGAAGATGATCGTCACGCCGAAGGCCCAGGGAAGCTGGCCCGTCGCCACCGCATAGAGGAACCCGATCGGCCCGAACGTCTTGCCGAGCAGACCGATCCAGACAAACGCGCCGTACCGCTCGGGATCCAGGGCGATGTAGCGATAGCCGAGGGCGTAGACCAGCACGATCATGCCGATGCACTGGAAGAGGGCCGGGTACCGGGGCGGCTCCACGCCTGCCCAGACGAACGGGGCCGTCGGCAGGGCGATGGCAAAGAGACCCCAGACCAGGTTGTAGATGGAGGCGGCGTGGAACCAGCGCCGATAAGCGGTCATCGACATCGCGTCTCCGATCTACGAGTCGCGATGCGCCAGGGCCCGCCGGAGGTCCCCGCAGGCGCATCTCCGAGCCGTCTATAAAGGTCAGAGCCCATGTCTGGACGGTTCCACTTCCGCCCCCTGGTCCTTGCGGTCTTGTCGATCCTGGCGATGCTCGGCGTGGCCGGCTGCCTGCCGAATCCCTTCAAGCAGGGCGGGAGCGAGGCGGAGGCCAAGGCGCCGCCCGAAGACCCCTGGGCCCTGAAGGAATACTCGCTCCTCGCCCCGGGAATGGACGCCTTCGTGCTGATGTATCACGACGTCCTGCCGGAGCGGGATCAGAACAGCCTGTGGTGGGATGTCACCACGCAGGAGCTCTACGCCCAGATCGAAAAGCTGGAGGCCTGGGGAGCCACCTTCGTCAGCATCGAAGAGATCTACCGGGCGATGGTGGACAACAAGCCGCTGCCGCCCCGAGCCGTGGCCCTGACATTCGACGACAGCTATCAAGGGTTCTATGACAACGCCTGGCCCCTGCTGAGGGACAAGAAGATCCCCAGCGCCGTCTTCGTCCACACCGCCTTCGTCGGGAGTCAGAGCGGCCGGCCGAAGATGAACTGGGACCGGCTCAAGGAGCTGTCCGAGTCCGGTCTGGTCACCATCGGCAGCCACACGGTCAACCACCCTGCCGAGCTGGGCAAGCTCACCGAGGCCGAGCAGATCAAGGAGCTGACCGAATCCAAGAAGCGGCTCGAAGACCGCCTCGGCATCGAAATCCGGAGCATCAGCTGGCCGAATGGGGAATACAGCCGACGCACGATCGAGCTGGCCCGAGAGGCTGGCTATCGGTTCGCTTTCGCCATGGATTCCGGGCCGGCCTGGAAGTCGGAAAGCGTGATGGAGGTTCTGCGCTACAACCCGGTCAAGCTGGACGAGGCGATGGCGGCAGCGGAATCTCAGGAAGACCGGCCTCTGGGAGGGGTCTTCGTGGAATGGTCCGACGCTCCGATCCGAAAGGAGATCCAACGGATCAATCGCGTTCCCTTGAGCATGGTCATCGGCGGGCGGCCCTCGACCGTCATCGTGGCGGGACGCGAGGCGGTCAGCGACGTGGTTGAAAACTTCGACGCCCAGGCCGGGATCAATGGCGGGTTCTTCCAGATGGCGGCGATCGCCAGCAACGACAACCGGATGATCGGCCCGAGCAAGACCTCGAACGTCGGCATGTGGTTCGCCGATCAGGACCTCGACCGGGTGGACAAGCTCGTCGGAAGGCCGATGGTCGCCTTCACCAAGAGCGGGCTCCTGCTCACCCCGTTCCGGGCCGCCTACAACCAGGAGGACGTGATCCGCAAGCAGCTCCCGGATGTCACGGATGTGTTCGTCGCCGGAGCCTGGCTGGTTCATCAGGGCCAGGCGCGGAGTCGCGAGCAGATCATGTCGGCCGCCACCTCGGATGCGATGGACTTCCGCCGCCGGGCCGTCTTCGGCATCACGGAGGAAGGGATCCCGGTCCTCGTCGCCTGCACGGCCAGCTACGATTCGGCCCGACTGGCGGCGGCGCTCCAGATCGCCGGACTCCGTGAGGCGGTCCTGCTCGACAGCGGATTCTCAACCTCGCTGGTCCATGATGGCGAAATCCTGGCGAGCGGTCATGCCACCCCGGAGAAGCCCTCCCGGCCCGTTCCCCATGCCATCATTCTGAAAGGGACCTACGCGAATGCATCCGAGCTCGAAACCGGAATGGGCGGCAGCAGCGGCCAGGCGGAAGGCCGGGCTGGAGACGCCGCTCGTCGGTCGTCGGATCGGTGAGACCGCGCTCCTTTTCGCCCCGCCTGCCTGGTACGAAGCGTTGATGGCGGCCTGCCTGTTCGGCGGGCCTCTCCTCTTCGTGGCGCGATGGACGGGCCTGCCTCTGCCGCCGGTTCTGGCTCATGCCTGGCTGGGCTGGGCTCTGTTGGGCGCCGGCATCTGGGCCCTGCTCTCCAGCGAACGCCTGGTGGTCAACCTCCGGCAGAAGTCATGGACCCGCCAGGAGGGAAGCCTGGCGGCGGTCCGGGTCACCAAGGGCCCCTTGGATGAGCTGGACGCCCTGGTCGTCACAGTTCGGCCGAACCCGTCCGGCGGAGGCGTGATCTACGACCTCGTCCTCCACTGGAAGCTGGCCCGCCGCCCGCCTCTCCCCCTGGAACGGATGCCTCTGCGGCTGCCGGGAGGAATGCCGACCCAGGCCGGAGCCGGCCCTTTGGTGGCCAAGGCAGCCGACTATGGCGCTTGGATGGGCCTGCCCGTCTATGACAACACCCAGGCCTTTTCCGGCTCCCCCGTGCCCTGGGTCTGACCCGGTGCGTAGACAGCGAAGGAATCCATGAGCCGCAGTCTCGTCGTGATCGGAGCCGGACAGGGGGGGCTGAGCGCCGCCGTCCACGCCGCCCTGGCCGGGTGGAAGGTGAAGGTTTTGGAGCGAAGCGATCGGCCGGGCGGAAAGGCGGCGGGCCTGGAGGTCGAGGGATTCAGGCTCGACCCGGGCCCCTCGATCATCATCATGCCCGAGGTCTATCAAGAGGTCTTCCGCCGCGCCGGCCGGAACCCGGACGACTTCCTTCGGTTCAAGCGGCTCGACCCCTTCACGCGGGTGATTCTGGAGGGAGGGGAGCCCCTGGACCTGCCCGCCGACCCCGAAGGATGCCTGGACGTCCTGAGCAGAGCCGCCCCCCAGGATGCGGCCGGTCTCCGAACCATCCTGGAGAAGCTCGACCGAATCGCGCCCGGCATCGAGAAGGCGGTCTTCGGGGCGCCGATCGAAAAGGTCTGGCAGCTGGCCGATCCGCGCCTGATGCGGGTCGGGATGGAGTTCGACGTGCGCAAGACCTACCGCGAGCTGGTCGATGGCTTCTTCAAGTCCGACCTGATGCGGGCCTTCTTCTACGGCTTCCCCAGCTACAACGGCCAGACCTATGATTCGAAGGCGGCCGGGGCCCTGATGATCCCCTATCTGATGATCCGGCGCGGCGTCTGGGAGGTCGAGGGAGGGGTCGCCGCCATCCCCGCCGCCTTCGCCAAGCTGGCCGAGGAGCTGGGCGTCGAGTTCGAGTACGGCGTGGATATCGTCGGGAGGGAAGAGGATGAGAGGCGGCTGACGGCCGTCCTGGACCAAGCCGGGCGGAGACACGAGGCCGACGCCTTCATCGCCAATGCCGACCGGCACAGCTTCGGCAGGCTGCTTGGCCGCCCCGAACCCCGCAAGCCGAGCTTCAGCTACTTCACCCTCCACTGGGGAATCCGCAAGCCCCTGCCCCAGCTCTCCCACCACACCCTGCTCATCCCGACGGGTTGGGAGCCGGGCTTTGTCGAGCTCTACCGAGACCGCCGGCCGCCCACCGACCCGATCATCTACCTGAATTCGACCCCGGCGCCGGAAGGATGCAGCTGCCTCTTCGCGGTGGTCACCGTGCCTGGAATCGAGGACCATCTCGACTGGAAATCCGAGGAGACCCGGTTGCGGGAGAAGGTGAGGGAGAGCCTGAATCGGTTCGGCATCGCCTGGGCTCCGGAAGAGCAGGTCTTCGAGCGGGTCCAGTCCCCGACCTACTTCCAGGCGGCGCATCGGTCATGGCGCGGCTGCCTCTACGGTGCGGACGAATCCGAGCGTCTGTGGGGCATGCTCCCGCTTCGCCCGAAGGATGACCGCTTCCGAAACCTCGCCTACTCCGGCGGCACGGTTCAGCCTGGAGCCGGCCTGCCGATGGTCACCCTGAGCGGACGATTCGCGGTGGATTCCCTTGGCTGAGATCGTTCTGGTGCCTCTGGCCCTCTCCTCGGCCTGGATGTCGGCGGTTGGCTGGTATGTCCAGCTCGTCCACTACCCGACCTTTCGTCTGGTGCCGGCGGAGAAGTTCGCCGAGTTTCACGCCTTCCATTCCAACCTGACCGGGCTGCTCGTCGGGCCGCCGATCATCGTCCAGGTCCTGGCCACCTTCGGCTTGACACTGGCCCGAGACCGGGTGCCCCTCTGGATGGTCGTGGCGTCATTCGTGCTGCTGGCCGCCTCGGTCGGGTGGACGGCCGTCGTCAGCGGACCGATGCACCTGCGGATCTCCGCCGAGGGGCCGCTCCCCCAGCTGGTCGACCGGCTGATCGCGGGCTGCTGGGTTCGAAACATCGCCTGGACCGCCCAGACCATCCTCGCCGCCTGGGCCCTCCTCGCGGCCCGATCGGCGACCTGAGCCCCGTCCCCGTGCCAAACTCGGGGGCAGATTGGAAACGACCCCCTATGACCAGGCGATGGCGGCGACGCGGGAGGTTCTTCGGGACAGCATCGGCCA
>JAKRSE010000411.1 GCA_022402505.1 Fimbriimonadaceae bacterium
TGGACATCTTCAAGACCCTGATCCGCAGACCCTACGGGCTCTTCCTGGTCACCGGGCCCACGGGTTCTGGAAAGACGACCTCGCTCTATGCGGCCCTGAACTACGTCAAGGATGAGGAAACGAACATCATCACCTGCGAAGATCCGGTCGAATACAACATCGACGGGATCAGCCAAAGCCAGGTGAACTCGAAGATCGGCCTCACCTTTGCGGCCCAGCTCCGCTCGATCCTGCGACAGGACCCCGACGTGGTTCTGGTCGGTGAAATCCGAGACCAGGAGACGGCCGAGACGGCGATCCGCGCTTCGATGACGGGTCACCTCGTCTTCTCGACCCTGCACTGCAACGACGCCCCGTCCGCCGTCCCGCGACTTCTGGACATGGGCATCGACCCGTACCTCCTCAGCACCTCGCTGATCGGCGTCATGGGCCAGCGACTGCTTCGGGTCACCTGCCCGGAATGCCGGACCGCCTATTCGCCCAGCGTGGAAGAGCAGGGGCTGCTGAGCCGCATGTTCGTGTACGACGATGTGGAGACCCTGTACGAAGGCAAGGGCTGCCTCAATTGTGCGGGAACCGGCTTCAAGGGCCGGATGGCGGTTCATGAGATCATGCCGGTGACCCAGGAGGTCGGCAGCATGATCGCCGGCCGCCCCGCGACCGAGAAGCTGGCGGAACTTGCGGCCCATTACGGCTACAAGACCATGCAGCAGGACGCCATGGAGCGGGTCCTCAGCGGGCGAACCAGTCTGAAGGAAGCCCAGCGCCTGCTCGCCTTTGACGACATCCCCCGCGTCGCCTGATCCCTCGCTCAAGAGCGTTCGGGACGGGCCCGGTCATGACTGCTTTCATGGCGGTCATGACCGGTTCCCTCACGTGGCTTGGGCCCCTGGTCCCGGGTTCAAACCTGGACATTTTCTCCCTGTTTGACCTCCATCAAGGAGGGATAAGATGGCAACGTCACAGGAGACAAATCGTGGACCTGCAACCCCTCACCCAGTCCATCGTCGGCGGCAAGCGCAAGGATGCCAAGGAGCACACCGAGCAGGCGCTCGCGGCCGGGGTTGGTCCGGAAGCCATCCTCGCGGCTTTGGTGGCTGGCATGGATGAGATCGGTGGACGCTTCCAGCGGAACGAGGCCTTCGTGCCCGAAATGCTGATCGCTGCCCGAGCGATGAAGGAGGCCATGTCCGTTCTGGAGCCCGAGCTGCTGAAGGCGGGCATCCGTCCCGAATTCACCGCCGTCATCGGCACCGTCCAGGGCGACCTCCACGACATCGGCAAGAACCTGGTCGCGATGATGTGGAAGGGAGCCAACTTCAACGTCGTCGATCTGGGGACCAACGTGGAGGCGGAGAGATTCGTCGCCGCCGCCCAGGAGCACCAGGCCGATCTGGTCGGACTCTCGGCGCTGCTGACGACGACCATGCCGAACATGAAGGCGACGATCGAGGCGCTGAAGGCGGCGGGCCTGCCCAAGACCAAGATCATGGTCGGCGGCGCGCCGATCACCCAGGAATTCGCCGACGAGATCGGGGCCGACGGATTCGCTCCCGATGCGGCCGGAGCCGTCCAGGTCGCCCGAACCCTGATGGCGGGGTGATGAGAGCGATGCGCCGAAACGAAATGACGGGCCAAGAGCGGGTCCGCCGAATGTTCGCCCGGCAGGACCAAGACTCCCTGCCCCGAATGGAGTCCTTCTGGGATGACACGATCCGCAACTTCCAAGCGGCCGGGCATCTGGAAGACCCGAACGTGATTCTGGGGTCCGACTTCCAATCCCTCTGCTGGAGCGAGACCTTTCCGTATCCGGGCCAGCGGGTGCAGATCGCAGAAGACGAGGAGACCGTCACCGTCCGCGATGCCTGGGGACAGATCAACCGCTACTGGAAGGCCCGCACCGGCACGCCGGAGCACATCCGATTCCCCTGCATGGAGAGCAGCGACTGGTTCGACACCATCAAGCCGCTGATGCTCTCCAATCCTCCCTCCGTTTCGATTGACGAGGCCAGCCGTGCGATGGCTCAGGGCCGACGTCTGGGGCGCTGGTGCCACTTCACCGGTCTGGAGACCTTCGAGATCACCCGCCACCTGATGGGGGATGAGAACGCGATGATCGCCATGCTGGAGGAGCCGGACTACTTCCGCGATGTCTCGGCCACGGTCACCGACCTGGTCTTGAAGGATTGGGATCACCTGTGGGAGGCGGGAGTCGAGGCCGACGGGGTGTGGGTCTACGGCGACATGGCCTTCCGCAGCGGAGTCATCTGCGGGCCGCCGCTCTACCGCGAGATGGTCTGGCCGGACCACAAGCGCATGGCCGACTGGGCGCATGAGAGGGGCCTGCCCTTCAACTTCCACACCGACGGGGATGTGAACGCGGTCGTCGAAGACTACATCGGCGCCGGGTTCGACTGCCTCCAGCCGCTGGAAGCCAAGGCCGGAATGAACGTCGTCAATCTGCTGGCGGAGTACGGCGACCGGCTCGCCTTCTTCGGCAACTGCGACGTGATGATCTACGCCACCCGCGACCGGGACGCCATCGAGCACGAGATCAAGACCAAGTGCGAGGCGGGCAAGAAGACCAAGGGCTACGTCTACCACTCCGACCACTCGATTCCGCCCAGCGTGGACTGGGAGACCTTCCAGTTCATCGTGGACTGCGTGGATCGGTACGGAAACTATGACTGAGCGGCAGCGGTTCCTGGCCACGATGCGGTACGAGCCTCGGGACCGCTGCCCGATCATGGACTTCAACTTCTGGGATGAGACCCTGCCGGCCTGGAGATCTCAGGGGCTGCCGGATCATGTCCGCCAGGGAAACTCCGACGATTGGTTCGGGATGGATTCCATGGGTGAGACCGCCTGGGTTCACAACGGCCTGCTCCCTCGGTTCCCCGTCGAGGTGATCCGCGAGACGGACACCGAGCTGGAGATGATCGACGACGAAGGCCGCCGGATCCGCAAGAGCAAGGTCCAAGAGTCGATCCCGATGTACCTGGATCACCTGCTTCAGGACCGTGAATCGTGGGAGAGGCACTTCCTCCCGCGGCTCCGTGCGGACGATCCTGCCAGGCTCCCGGAGGACCTTGATCAGACGATCGCTCGGCTGAACTCCCCGGAACAGGAGCGGCTGGTGACGGTCCACGCCGGGAGCCTCTTCGGCTGGATTCGCGACTGGATGGGGGTCGAAGGGGTCGGCTATCTGGTCTACGACGACCCCGAGCTTTTCGAGGAGATGGTCGAGACGGTCTGTCAGGTTCAGGAGACGGTGCTCGGCCGGCTGTTTGAGGCCGGTCTGAAGGCCGATGCCGCTCAGATGTGGGAGGACATGTGCTACTCCGGCGGTCCGCTGCTCACCCCTTCGGTGTTCCAGGCGGTCCTTGTGCCTCGGTACCGTCGGATTGCCGACCTGCTGCGCCGGAACGGCGTGGACCTGATCTGGATCGACTGCGACGGCCGGATCGACCTGCTGGTCACCGGGTGGCTGGAAGCGGGGATCAACATCATGTTTCCGCTGGAGGTCGGCACCTGGAACGCCGATCCAGCGGCCTTTCGGCGTGAGTACGGCCGCGACCTGCGCCTGATGGGTGGCTTCGACAAGCGAGTTCTTGAGGCTGGGCCGGCGGCGATTGATGCCGAGATCGACAGGCTGACGCCCCTGGTGGAAGAGGGCGGCTTCATCCCGTTCCCCGACCACCGGGTTCCCCCGGACGTGCCCTACGGGCACTTCCTCCACTACGTTCGCCGTGTCCGCGAGGTCTGGGGGCTCGGCCTGAACCTGAAGCCATGCCCGGCCCTGGAGTCGGCGACGTGAACCTGAACGGCTTGAAGGTGCTGGACGGAGGCATGGGCACCATGCTCATGGAGCGCGGCCTGCCGCCTGGCACCCCGTCCTGCCTGTGGGTTCTGGACCACCCGGATGCGGTCGCCGACGTCCATCGGGGCTATGCCGATGCCGGGGCGATGGCCCTCACGACGAACACGTTCGGCGCAAACCGCTGGCAGCTGGCTCTCCATGGCCGTGAGGGTGAGTTGGCTGAAGTCAACCGCCTGGCGGTGGAGATCGCTCGGACCGCCGCGCCCGGGCTGCCGATTCTGGGCGACATCGGGCCGAGCGGGGAAGTCCTCGCTCCGACCGGCGAGCTGGAGCCGGAGGAGCTTGCCGCCGGGGTCCGCAGTCAGGCCGAGGCTCTCGCTTCGGCGGGGGTGGACGGCTTTCTGGTCGAGACCTTCAGCGACCCGGCGGAGGCCGCCGCCACCGTGGCCGAGCTCGTCCCGTTCCGACGACCGATCCTCGCGACCTTCACTTTCCAGAAGGCCGGCGACCGCCTGGTGACCGCCTGGGGCACCGAAGTCGCGGCGGCCTGCCGGGCGGTCATCGCCGCCGGAGCTCACGCCGTCGGAGCCAACTGCGGAACGGACTTGACCTTGGAAGACTATTCCCGTCTTGCCCTGCTTTTCTGCGGCGTCGCTCCGGAACGGGTCATCGTCCTCCAGCCGAATGCGGGCCCGCCCGATCCAACCGGAGGGCACCGGCTCGATGCGAACCTCTTCGCCGCCTGGGCCCGGTCGCTGCCGGAAGGAATCCTCGTCGGCGGATGCTGCGGCACCACTCCCCAGCACATCCGCGCCATGTCGGAGGTTCGCAGCCGATGACCTCGCTTGAACGGCATGAGGCCTTCTTTCGAGGCGACTCGATGGACCGGCCGCTGAACCAGCCGCTGGTGATGGCCCTGGCCGCGAGAATGGCCGGGATCACCTATCGCCAGGCGGTGACCGACGGGGACGCGTGGGCTCGAATGATGCTTGCCGCGGCCGACACGTTGGGCCTGGACGTGCTCTCCGTCTGCTCCGATCCGGTCCGCGAAGCCCATGATCTCGGAGCCGAGTTGGTCTGGTTCGACCACGATCCGCCCGCCCCGGACCCGACGAACCATCTCCTTCAAGATCCCGGGCGATTCGAATCGCTCGACTGGTCGGTCACGGGAAGCCGGATGGATGATCGGCTGCAGGCGATTCGCAGGCTCAAGTCGGATGGAGAGGATGTCCGTCCGATCCTTGGCTGGGTCGAGGGGCCGAGTTCGA
>JAKRSE010000412.1 GCA_022402505.1 Fimbriimonadaceae bacterium
CGCCTGCGACGTGCAGCGACCGGCGGCGGTGGAACAGCTCCGAGTCCTGGGTGAACAGGTGGGCTGCGAGGTGGTGGCGGACCTTCAGGACAAGCCCCGGAACATCGCGCGCAAGGCTCTGGAACGAGCGAAGCACCTCTTCGCCGACGTTCTGATCGTGGACACGGCCGGCCGCTTGACCATCGACGAGGGGCTGATGCTGGAGCTGGAGCAGCTTCGCGACGCAGTCCAGCCGGACGAGGTTCTGCTCGTCCTGGACTCGACGACAGGCCAGGAGGCGGTGAATGTCGCGGAGGCCTTTCATGAGCGGTTCGCCCTGACGGGCACCATCTTCAGCAAGATGGACGGCGACACCCGCGGCGGAGCAATTCTGAGCGTCCGGGCGGCGACCGGAGTTCCCGTCCGCTACATCGGCGTCGGCGAGATGACCGATCAGCTGGAGATCTTCCACCCCAAGCGGGTTGCGGAGCGGATCCTCGGGATGGGCGACGTGATGGGCCTGATCGAGCGGGCCGAGGAGGCGATGGACGTCGCCGCCGTGGAGTCGATCCAGTCGCGGATGACCAGCGGCAAGATGGACTTCAACGACATGCTCTCCCAGTACCGCATGATCCGGAAGATGGGTCCGATGAAGAATCTGATCAAAATGCTCCCGGGAGTGGCGGCCCAGGTGCCGGATGAGGCTTTGGACGCGATGGACGAGGGCAAAATGGCCCGGTTGGAGGCCATCGTCCTCAGCATGACCCCGGTCGAGCGAAGCAACCCGGATATACTGAATGGCTCACGGCGCAAACGCATCGCGAGGGGGTCGGGTTCGACCGCCGAGGAAGTGAACCGTCTGATCGACGGCCTCTATCAAATGAGGCGGACGTTCAAGCAGATGGCGAAGATGGAACAGCGGGCCAAGAAGAAAGGCCTCTTCCGTCGTTGATGCGCCGAGTGCCCTCCGACCGGACTGGGTCGGCAGGACCCGGTCAGGAGACAAACAGCAAGCGTGGTTAAGATTCGACTCAAGCGCCAAGGGAACAAGCATCGTCCCTTCTATCGTGTCGTGGTGGCCCATTCGTCGGCCGGCCGAGACGGCTCGTTCATCGAGATCATCGGCACCTACAATCCTCTGGACAAGGCCAACGGCACGGTCATCAAGGGCGACCGCGCCATGCATTGGCTCCTGGTCGGCGCCCAGCCGACGGAGACGGTCGGCTACCTCCTGAAGAAGGTCGGCGTTCTGGAAGAGTTTCTGGCCCAGCGCCCGACGGCCCGGCGGAACTTCGCCTACCTGAACAAGGCCATCGCCCCGGTGACCCAGGCGACGGCGGTCGATTCTTCTCCGGCTCCGGCAGCGTCTGAAGAGGCGAGCGCAAGCGAATGAGCCTGAAGCAGATCACCGAAGACATCGTCAAGCTGATCGTCCTGGACAAGGATGCGGTGGAGGTCCAGGAAGGGACCGACCGGGCCGGCCGGCTGATCACCATCACCGTGGCCCCCTCGGATCGCGGCAAGGTCATCGGCAAGGAAGGCCGAGTCATCTCCTGCATCCGCCAGGTGGTCGGCGCCGCCGGAGCCAAGGCCCACACCCGGGTCATGGTCAAAGTCGCGACCGACTGAAGGAGTTTTTGAAGCTTCCCCACGATCACGTTCTGGTCGGCGAGGTCGTCGGAGTCTTCGGGCTCCGTGGGGCGCTGAAGATCGAGACCGCCACGGATTTTCCGGAGCGGTTTGATGCCGGCCGTTCCCTGTGGCTGGATGGAGTCGAGCATCGCATCAAGAGCACCGGCTGGCATCGGGGTCAGGCCAGGGTCAGATTCGAAGAGATCCGTTCGCCCGAAGATGCCGAAAAGCACCGAGGGCAGGCGGTGAGCGTGCCGACTTCCCTGCTTCCCACCCTGGAAGAGGACACCTATCTCTCCCGCGACCTGATCGGCTGCCAAGTCATCGACCGGACCCGGGGCGAGGTCGGGGTGGTGGAGTCCGTCGACCGGACCGTCCTCTACGACCTGCTGATGATCGGCGAAACCGCGATCCCGGTCACCCGACCCTTCGTCACCGAAATCGACCTGGAATCCCGCGAGATCCATGTCGATCTGATCCCCGGAATGGCCCCCGGCGAAGAGGCCGAAGCAGACCGATGAGCCTGATCGACGAAGTGGAAGCCCTGTTCATCAGCGGCAAGGGCGGAGACGGCGCTGCCACCTTTCATCGGGAGAAGCACGTCCCACGAGGCGGACCGAACGGGGCCGACGGCGGCAAGGGCGGCGACATCATCCTGATGGCCGATCGGGGCGTCAGGACGCTCTACGACGTTCAGCTCCACGGAGAATTCCGCGCCGGAGACGGCGCCAATGCCAACGCCAACAAGCGCGGCAAAGACGGCAAATCCCTCACGATCCGCGTCCCCATCGGCACCATCATCACCGATGTCGAGGTGGATGAGCCCCTGGTGGACCTGGGCGCCGACGGGATGCGCTACCGGCTGTGCCGAGGCGGGCGCGGCGGCGCCGGGAATCTGAGGTTCGTGAACTCGGTGCGGCAGGTCCCGCGCTTTGCCATGAAGGGCGAGCCGGGCGAGGCTCTGCGGGTGCGGCTGGAGCTGAAGATGCTGGCCGACGTGGGCCTGGTCGGCCTGCCGAACGCCGGAAAGTCCACCCTCCTCAGCGTCGTCAGCCGGGCGAAGCCGAAGATCGGCGCCTACCCCTTCACCACTCTTTCGCCGAATCTGGGAGTCGCCAAGGTGGGAGACCGCAGCTTCGTCATCGCCGACCTTCCCGGGCTGATCGAAGGGGCCGGCGACGGGGTCGGACTCGGCCATCGATTCCTGAAGCACACCGAGCGGACGAAGGTTCTGGTTCATGTCGTGGACGGCTTCCCCATCGACGAATCGGACCCCTGGCAGAACTACCTGCTCATCGAGGAGGAGATTCGCCGCTACTCACCGGAACTCCACGCCCGGCCAAGGGTCATCGCCATCAACAAGATCGACATGCAGTCGATGGGAGACCTCCCCGCGCTCTTGAAGCAGTTCGAGCAGGCCGGGCATCCGGTGTTTGCCGTCTCCGGCGCGGCAGCTCAGGGCCTGGAGCCGCTGCTCTTCCATCTCGACTCCATCATCCAGGAGGCGGAATCGCAGATCGAGCCGCTGGTCATCACTCCTCCGCTGGAAAGGGTGGACGAGAACCTTTGGGAGATCCATCGGGACGCCGATGAGTTCGTGGTGACGGGCAAGCGGGTGGAACGGTGGGTGAACATGACCGATCTGGAGAATCGGGACGCGGTCCGGCACCTGCATCGGCGACTCGAACGCTCCGGCATCATCGCCCGGCTGCGCGAAATGGGCGCCCAAGACGGCGACAACGTGGTGATCGACAACTGGGAGTTCACCTTCAGCGATTGGTGAGGATGAGATGAAGCTCGGCATCATGGGAGGCACGTTCGATCCGCCGCACATCGGCCACCATCAGGCGGCGCTGGCGGCGTTGAACCACCTGCAGCTGGACGAAGTGATCTGGATTCCGTCCGGAAGGAATCCGCTCAAGACGGTCCGGCCAGTGCCCGCCAGATTGCGGCTGGAGATGACCGTCTTGGCCACGCAGGACGAACCCAGATTCAGTGTCAGCGACGTCGAAATCACCCGGAATGGGCCGAGCTACATGGTGGAGACCGTGCGCGAGCTTCAGGAGATCCGGGTCGGAGCCGACTGGTGGCTGATTCTCGGTTCCGATTCGTTCCGCACCCTGGACCGTTGGCATGAGCCTGAGCTCTTGGCCGAGCTGGTGCGGTTCGCCGTGATTCCACGGCCTCCGGACACGCCGGGGAGCGCCCGCTCTTCGGCTCCGGCCTATGCGGCGGGGCGACTCGACATCGTTCCCATGTCTCCCAGCCGAGTGAGCAGCACGATGCTCCGAATCGACCTGGAGGAAGGCAATCCAGATGAGCGGCAGATCAGCCCGGCCGTTCTGGACTACATTCGTGCAAAGGGGCTCTACCAGAGGAGCGAGAACGCGTGACATCGGAAGCAAAGGTGCAGCTGCTGGCCAAACTGGCCGACGACATGAAGGCGGAGCGGATCGAAACCCTCGATCTGCGCCGAAAGAGTCCGCTGACGGACTTCTTTCTGATCTGCAGCGGCAACAGCAATGTCCACGCAGACGCGATTGCCGAGAAGGTGCTGGAACGGGCCCGCGAGCAGGGCATCCGCCCGTACCGGAAGTCGGACAACGGACAGCGAGACGGCTGGATCCTGGTCGATTTCGGCGATGTCATCCTCCATGTGATGCTGGAGGAGAAGCGACAGTTCTTCGACCTGGAGAGTCTCTGGCAGTCGGTGGCGGACGATCCGAACCTGCAGCCGATGGAAGAAGACGAGCCCGCTCGGGAGTAGGAACAGGCATGTCGCAGGAGATGATCCGGGCGGAGCGGCTCACGACCGAAGCCAGAGTGGCCCTGATGCGGGGCGAAACGGACAAGGCGGCCAAATGCGCCGAGGAGGCTTTCGAAATCGCCCCTCGCTCGGTGGTGGTTCTGGAGATGCTGGGCGACGTCCGACTGGCCCAGAACCGCACGCCGGAAGCCGAGGAGGCCTTCAAGACCGGCCTCCAGATCGCTCCCGGTCACCTGGCGCTCGAGGAAAAATATGCGGCTCTCGTGTTGAAGAAGGCGGGAATCTACGCCTCGCCCGAATCCGCCGGACCGGACGTGGGTGAGTACGCCAGCGCGAAATCGGCGGCGATCATCAACATGATCCTCCCCGGAGTCGGTCAGATCATCCTCGGCCAGACGGTGAAAGGGGCGGCCTTCCTGGTCGCGTTCGTCTTCGGGCTGGTCCTGGTGGGCCTCAGCGGCGGGTTCGAATCACTCCTGAACCTGCTTCGCGGTTCGTCCCAGGTTTCCGGCGGCGGTTTCCTCTCCTGGTCCGTGCCCCTTCTCGCCTATCTTTGGAGCCAGTTCGACCTGGCATCCCTGGCGAAGCGATTCCAGCCCAAGAAGGCCGAACACCCGGTGCCCCCGGTGGACAAGCCGTTCTGAGACCATGCGCTTCGGATTCGATTCCGCCGCCCTCTCCTGCGTGGTCCACGAGGCACAGGAGTTCGTCGGCGGGCGGGTTCAGCGGATTCTCGGCCTGGATAAGTCGACG
>JAKRSE010000413.1 GCA_022402505.1 Fimbriimonadaceae bacterium
CGACCGCTACCACAACCGCTACGGCCAGACCGGCTCCGGGGTCTGAAGGCTTGGGATAGACTCAATATGTGAGGCGAGAGTGGAGCTGGGTTCTGCCGCTCGGCCTGGCCGTCGGGTTGCTCGTTTGGGGCAGCCGGTTCGTCTGGGTCGAGGTGGACGCCTTCCAGGCCGGCCAGACTCTCGAACGTGAGTATGCGCGGGCCAAGGAGCTCGGCCTCCCGCTGACGCCGGACGAGCTTGCCGCGCCGGTCCCGGACCAGGTCAACGGGGCGGTCGGGCTCGTGGATCGGTTGGACGAGTGGAGCCGGAGACGGCGGCCCTCTCGGAACATCGCGCCAGAATCGGAGTTCCACCGCAGGTTCGCCGAGGACCGGCCAGCGGCTTTGGCGGCGTTGGACGACCCCTTCCTCGACGACCTCCGGACCCGGCTGGAGCGGCCGAGCTTCCAGTTCCCTCACGACCCGGTCAGGGACATCCTTTCGCCTCGGCCAGAGATCGCCGCCATGCGAGAGGCGATTCGGGCGGCGGCTTGGCGTGCGGTCGAGTGAGCCCGGCGAGGCGACGCGAACGGAGCCTTGGCCGACCTTCGATTGAGCCGCCGGATCGCCTGGGCTGTCGGCCAGGAACCCTCCCTGCTGTCCGCCGCCGTGATGCGCGGCGGTCTCGAGATCAGCAGCCTGGCAGCGGTTCGGGTGGCCGAGAATCTGGCCGGTCGCCCCGAAGACCTCGAGCGTCTCGCCCGCCTTCTGCAAGAGACCGACTCCACTCCCGACCTCCGACGGGCCCTGAAGGGCGAAGTCTTCTCCGGGGTGACGACCCTCCGAAATCTGTCCGACCGAGACCGGCCTTCCTCGGTGATTCGCGCCCTCCGGCACGGCATCCTCTCAGGCGACGGCGAGATGGTCGATCCGTCCCGGATGAAGCGCGATAATCTGCCGGATCACCGCCTGCTCCGAGCCGCCTTGGCCCGACATCTCTCCGTCTGGAACGAAGTCTTCGCCTCCGCCCCGCCGGGAGACGAGGCTGCTCTCCTCGAAGGATTTCGCGAGGCAGAGGCGCGATTGGAGCGGGAGACCCGGCCCTCCTTTCTGCTCACGCAGTTCCTCAGTCCGGTCGCGGAAGACTGGGCTCGCCACACTCGAAACACCGCCTGCACCACCAGCCTGGCCGCTGCCGGGGCGAGGCTCCTGGCTCGGCAGGCCCGGACCGGCCGCCTGCCCTCGACTCTGACTTCCGATGCCTGTCAGGGAGAGGTCCGCCTCACGGTGGACGAAACCTCGTTCACCCTCGCCGTCCAAGGGCTGCCGCCTCTCACCTGGAACCCACCCAAGAATCCCTGAATCCCCAGAGATGGCTCCCCGTCTTCCTGCGTATTCCCAACTGGAGCCATTCAGGTCCTGAGGGTGCCATGCCGATGACGAAGAAAGCCAAGGTGATTCTTGCCCTCTCGATCGTGGGGGTCTGCGGGTTTGGGGGCTGCGGCGTACTGGGCTTCATCGGCTTCATGACGGCGGGCGACGTGGCCGCCGCCGAGGCCGGCCTCGAAGCCCAGTACGCCCGATCCATCGAGCTCGGCCTTCCCGTGACGGCCGAGCAGCTTCGGCCCCCGGTGCCGGCGGCGGAGAACGGTGCGGAGGGTTTCGCTCCCGCGCTCCTGGACTGGGCCGAGAAGCGAGAGGCCCTGCTCGGCGAGGCTCCACCCAAGTTCGAGGAGATGCTCGCGAAACCCCGCCCGCCGGAGATTGCGAAGCTGGACGACCCGTTCCTGGCCGACCTGGCGGTTCGGCTCCAGCGGCCCGCTTTTCAGTTCGAAAGGGACTGGGACTTGGGACCGGAACTTCTCTTCCCCGAATTCGCCCCCTTGAGGGATGCTTCGAAAGCCCTGGGATGGCGGTCGGTGAACCGAGCGCGGGCCGGCAACGTTGACGGCGCCCTGGAGGACCTCCGCATCGGATTTCGCCTCGCCGGCGCCATCGGACAGGAACCGACGCTCATCGCCCAACTGGTCGCGGTGGCCGTCGCCGGCCAGACTCAAACGGGAGCCGTGGCGGTCTCCGAAGAGATCAAGGACCGGCCGGCAGACCTGGACCGGCTGGCCGACCTGCTTCAGAAGTCGGCCCACCAAGCGGACCCCTATCTCGCCTGCCGCGGCGAGTTCTACGTGGGACTCGCCCTGCTCAGGAACCTCGACCCCGGAAACGAGACCGATCCACGGGCCGTGGTTGAAAAGGTTCTGGAACCGAAGAAGCCGCTCGACCCGGCCACCCTCAGGCGAGACGGTCTGCCGGAGAACAAGCTGTTACGGGTCTTTCTCTCCCGCCATCTCGAGCTCTGGAACGAAGCCCTGTCCGGCGACCCGAAGGATCGGATCGACGTGATCAATCGAACGGTGAAGATGGGTCGCGACGCGGAAAAGAAGCGGACCGCCTCATTCATTCTTTCGGCGATCCTGATGCCCACTTTTTCGCAGGCCGGAACCCACTTCCGGGCTCTTGACACCCGAAACGAAAAGGTCGTGGCCGGTGTCTGGATCATGGCCTGGCGGGCCCGGAACGGTCGGCTCCCTGCCAGCCTGGAAGAGGCGGGTCTGGAGGTCATCGACAACTACGGCCGACCGGTGCGATTCGCCGAAGAGTCGGGCTCGTTCGCCCTCTATTCAGTGGGCGAAGACGGCAGAGACGACGGACCCAAGTTTGACGTCAGGCTCTGGACGAACCGGGAGCAGGGCGACGACTTCGGGCTGACCTGGATGCCTGCCCGGCCGTAGCCTTGCTCCTCCTCCAATCAAGGTTTGGCGACCGGCAGCCGCAACCGGGCCGTCGGCTCTCCCGTTGGATGGACTGTGAATCCCGATCCGCCGATTCTTGCGGAGCTTCGTCGAGCTACGTCCGGCCGCCGGAGTCAGATTCAAGGCGGGGCCGTTGTGGCTTTGCTCGCCGGGCTGGCCGCTCTGACCCTCTTCATCATCGCCTCGTGGATCGATGGACGCCCCGACTTCGGACCGCTCATCAACATCGGCCCGCCCCTCCTGGCGATGATCGTCGCAACGCTCACAATCGGAGCGAACCATCGAGCCCGAGTCCGAGCCGCGACTCGTGAGACCGATCCTCGGGTCATTCCCCACCTGCTCGAAGTCCTGGACGGGGACGACTTCCGGCTGAAGCGGGAAATCCGGAAGGCTCTCGTCGAACTGCTTCCCCGCCTGGAACCGCACCACTCCGGTGACTTCGACGCGAGGTCCAGGGGCTTCTTGGTCGGCCTGCTCTCGGCCCCGGAGCCGGAGGTTCGGGTGGCAGCGATCGACGCCCTCGCCGTGGTCGGCCAGGCAGATTCGCTTGACGGCATGGAGGCCGCCTCGGGCCGGCTTCCGATCGAAACAGAGCAGGTCCGGCTTCGGCAGGCTCTGGGCGACCTTCGTCATCGCTTGGCCGTCCAGGCTGTGCAAGCGGTCCAACAATCCAGGGCCTGAACCCGGCTCCGCCGGTTCATACTTGCTGGGCATGGATGCCCGCGTCTGGCCTGCCCTGGCGGCGCTTTTGGCTCTGGCCTCCTGCGGCCCGCCCGCCGAAATCCGCGAGGCATCCCGCATCCTGGACCGGGAGTACGCCCGAGCCGAAGCGCTGGGGGTCCCTCTCACGGCAGCCGACCTGGACCCCGGCCCGATCCCGCAGGGCCAGAATTCGGCCGGCGAGGTCGTGCAGCTCCTGACCGAGTGGATTGCACGACGCCGCAGCGCGCCCGACGCCGAGCGACCCGCGCTGGACGAGCGGAAGCTGGCGGAGCTCGGCCGGCTTCTGGAACGGCCTCGGTTCGTCATCCGCCGAAACCACGCCACCGGGCCTGCCCTCCAGATCCCCGAGTACGCCCTGTTCAACTCGGCCGCGCGGATCCTGGACTTCCGGATTCAGGGCGACCTTCGCCGCGGCAGGTTCGACCGGGTTCTCCGGAACCTCCGGACCCTCCGTCGCCTCGCCTGGGCGGCCGGACAGGAGCCGCTGATGACCTCCGGTCTGGTGGCCGATCGGATCAACCGGCAGGCGGTCCAGCTGTCTGCGGCGGCCGCCTGGTCCCGGCGATCCTCGCGGGACGACCTATTGAAGCTGCGTGTGGCGATCGCCGAGTCGCCGTTCCCAGCCGACATCCGCAGGTGGCTTCAAAGCGAGCCGTTCTTCGCCGCGACCGTCAGCCGAAATATGGAGCTCTTCGGCGGCGTTCGAGGGGCGAAGAGCCTGCTCGGGAACGCCTCCGACGGCCGGCGTTCCCCGTCTCCGGACCCGGCCGAGCTGGCGATGAACGATGCTCCCGCCGACCCGCTTTCCCGGGCGCTCCTTGCCAGGCACCTGGAGTTCTGGAACCGGGTGTTTGAAGAGCCGAGCGGCGATCCGGGCCCGCTGCGGAAGGTGATTCAGGAGTTCAAGCCGGAGACACCCGAGGTTGAGGAGCTGGGGCGGAGCCCGGCCGAGCGACCCCTCGTCGCCCTGACCGCCTGGCAGCGGGGAGCCGGAGAAGAGCTGCTCCTTCAGGCGGGGATCGAAGTCCTTCTGGTACGGGCCGAGCGCGGCAGGCTCCCGGAGACGCTGGCCGGCCTGAGCGGGCGGTTTGCCGATCCCTATGGCGGTCAGCTCCAGTACGAGGTCCGGGAGGAGGTCTTCTGCATCTGGAGCCCCGGTGACGACGGCCGGAGCCAAGGGGGATTCTTCGGGCCGGTGTTCATTCGGCCGGGGATCCAGATGGACGACGTCTGGCTCACCTTCCCGCCGCCGCTGGAGACGAGCGGGCCGCGCCCGCAGTTCGGTTCGGCAAGCGTCGAGGCCATGGGTCCGGAACGGGGCGGACGTTGACCCGGAAAGGGACGCCGATGCCGCCGCCGGCCCGTGCGGTCTAAACTCACCTCCATGCTGCAGATCGAACGACGAGGTCCGATCACGACGCTGACCCTGAATCGGCCAGAGGTGAGGAACGCCTTCAATGCCGAGCTGATCGAGGAGCTGCGCAACGCGCTGGAGGACGCCGATCGACGGCGCGACCGGGTCGTGGTCCTTCGAGGAAACGGTCCGGCATTCTGCGCCGGCGGCGACCTGAACTGGATGCGCGACCAGGCCCACCACGGATT
>JAKRSE010000414.1 GCA_022402505.1 Fimbriimonadaceae bacterium
CCGCCGTCGATCATGCAGTATTCGATCCCGACTTCGGCCGCGAAATCGACGAAGAACTCAAAGGTTTCGGTGTTCATCCCGGCCTTGAAGGGCCGCCCCGGAGCGACCGGACCGCACCACCAATCCCAGGTCACTCGGCCCGGTCGAATCCAGGACGTGTCTTCGATTTTCGACGGCGGGTTGAGGGCCAGAAGCGTATTCGACTCGATCAGGGTCCCCGGGTGGTCGGCCAGCAGAACGACTCGCCAGGGCGAAACGTGCCGGTCGCCATGGAAGAGGACGGCCGCGCCGGAGTCGTCGTTCAGCCTGGGCGAGAGGCCGGTCTCCAGCCCCAGCGGATTGTGAAGGTGACCGGAGATCATGCTCCCGGCGTGCCCGGTCACGGCCGCCTCATGGATCACACCCGCTGCAGTTTTCGACCAAAAGGTTAAAGGGAGGCAGCGGCGATCCCCCGCGATCAGGTTGGAAACCGGCCGGGACTCGTACTCGCCTTCGAAGCTGGACCGAAAGTTCGGGCAGTCCAGGCTCCAGGTTCGGACGTCTTCGACGAACCTCCATTCCAGTCGTTCATCGATCAGCCGCTCCCCGGGCCGCACGTCCATCCCCCATCTGAGGGCGGCGGCATCGTTGGCGGCGGTGAACCAAATGGTGAAAGGCCGCCCCTCATGCTCCAGGTCCAGCCGGAGCCGCCGCATGGGGACTTCGGCGCGGTCGGCCTTGCCGGACGGCAGATCGAAAGCCTCGACGACCTCCTCGACTTCGGCCCCGATCTCAAGAAATCCTTGGGAAATCTCACCGGAACTGAGCAGGAGGCGCAGACACGAACGGGCGATCACCTCGTCCCCACCCCAGCGGACGCTCCAACCCAGACGCCCCGCGTCGTCCAGGCCGGCATCAATGGTCAGGTTGCCCGAAGGAGACGTCACGGAGTGCATCCCCCGAATTCTGCCCCGAACTCCCGGCCTGGGATTTGGGGGGTCGGGACGATCAACCCAGCTGCGCCGACACCAGGTCCGCGGCGGCGGCGAGGGCTTGGGGGGTTTTGGATGCGTCTCCGATGCCTGCCGTTGCGAAGTTCGGCCTTCCTCCGCCGCCGCCCCCCGTGAGCTTGGCCAGCTCGCGAGCCAGGTTGCCCGCATGGACCCCGGCAGCCACCGCGGCAGGCCCGGCCTTGACCACGAAGACCGACTTTCCTCCCCTGGCGGCCAGAACGGCGACGGCGTCCGGGTGGGGATCGACCAGAGCGTCGGCCCGCTTCTGGGCGTCGCCCGGGTCCATGTCGGCGAGGTCTTGGACCACGAGCCGGACCGGACCGATGGACCGATACTCGACGGCCTCAGCCCCCCCGGACGCGGCCAACTTCTCGCGGCGGCGACGCTCCTCTTTCAGGGCTTCGGCGAGGCGGTCGATCGCGGCGGGCACCTCCAGCGGAGCTGACTTGAGCCGACGACCGGCCTCGGCCAGGGCGTCAATCCTCTCCTGGACCCACGCCTGGGCCGCCGCCCCGGCGACGGCAGTGATCCGGCGGACTCCCGCGGCCGCGCTCGACTCGCCGGTGATCTTGAAGAGCCCGATCTGCCCCGTGTTCCGGACGTGGATCCCGCCGCAAAGCTCACGGCTGAAGCTGGGCGCATCCGGAGCCATGTCGCCGATCTGGACGACTCGAACCCGGTCGCCGTACTTTTCGCCGAACAGGGCCATCGCCCCCATCGCCCGAGCCTCGGCCAGCGGCAGGTCCTCGTGGACCACCACCGGCTCGCCGGCGAGGACCATCTCGTTCACGATCCGCTCCACCCGGGCGATCTCGTCGGAGGTCATGGCCGAACCATGGCTGAAGTCGAATCGCAGCTGATCCGGGGCCACGAGGCTGCCGGCCTGAGCCACGTGTCCGCCAAGGACTTCGCGCAGGGCGGCGTGCAGTAGGTGTGTGGCGGTGTGGTGGCGGACGATCGCCGCGCGGCGGACGGGATCGACCTCCGCCCGGGCTGCCGCACCGACCTCCGGGGCAGAGCCGACCAGCCGGCCGGAATGGATCCAGACGCCATTCTCCTTGCGGGTGTCGAGAACCTCCAGCTGCCAGCCGTCGCCGGTGATCAGGCCCGCATCGCCGACCTGGCCACCGCTTTCGGCATAGAAGGGGCTCCGATCGAGCGCGACAAGGGCCCGGTCGGCTTCGGTCTGAACTCCGGCCACCCGGACGGCCCCGGCCGATTCTCGATAGCCGATGAACTCGGTGGGCGAGGCTCCAGCCAGAGCTCCGGCCTTGACGGCTCCGTAGACGTCGTCTCCGGTGCTGGCGGCCCGACTCCTTTCCTGGGCCTCCAGCATCGCCGCCCGGAAGCCTTCTTCGTCCACCGACTGCCCCCGCTCGGCGGCCAGCTCTCGGGTGATTTCCAGTGGGAAGCCGTAGGTGTCGTAGAGGAAGAAGGCCCTCTCGCCGGAAATCTGGGCGCCGGCGGACGAGGCGACCTCGGCGAAGACCCCGACGCCCGTCTCCAGAGTTCGTCGGAACAGTTCCTCCTCCGAGAGCAGCCGCTCCAGGATCAGTTCCCGTCGGTCCTCCAGCTCGGGATAGAAGCCCTCGAAGCCGGCGATCACCGTCGGCGCGAGTCGGTGGAGGAAGGGTTCGGCAAAGCCCAGCTCCCGCGAGCCCTTCAGGACGGCGCGGCGGATCAGGCGTCGCAGGACATAGCCCCGGCCCGCATTGCCCGGGAGGATGCCGTCGGCCATGCAGAAGACAGAGGTCCGGATGTGGTCGGCGACGATCCGGCAGGCGGCGACGAAGCGTGGTTCGGAGGCCGCGAATCGGCCCGCTCCCAGCCGATCGAGTTCCCGGAGGATCGGCTGAAAGGCGTCGGTGTCATAGACGCTCTTGAGCCCGGCGAGAACGGCAGCGGTCCGTTCCAGGCCCATACCCGTGTCGATGCTCCGGAAGGGGAGCTCCGGCAGGCCGGTCTTTTCCCAGCCGAGGTCCGGACGCGCCGGATCCTTCGGTCGGCCCTGCCATTCATAGGTGATGAAGACGTCGTTCCAGATCTCCAGCCAGAGCCCGGAGGAATCGTCCCGGAGGAAGTCCTCGCGGGTGTAGGGGCCGGTCGGCGGGGTGTCGCCGGTCCAGTAGAACATCTCGCTGTTCGGTCCGCAGGGGCCGGGGGGGCCGGAGGAGAAGCTGCCGGCGGGCCAGTAGTTCGTCTCCTCGCCCAGGCGGAAGATGCGGGATTGAGGGTCGATCCCGGCGGAGCGGAGGTGGCCGGACCAGTGCTCGAAGGCCTCATCGTCCTGCTCGAAGACGGTGAAGGCGAGGCGTTCCGGATCGAGGGCCAGCCATTCGGGCGAGGTGAGGAACTCCCAGCTGAAGTCGATCGCCTCGGCCTTGAAGTAGTCGCCGAAGCTGAAGTTCCCCAGCATTTCAAAGAAGGTCAGGTGTCCGTCGTCACCCACCTCTTCGATGTCGCCGGTCCGGACGCACTTCTGGCAGGTCGTCAGCCGCTTCGATTCCGGCTGAGCCACCCCCCGGAAGTAGGGCTTGAACTGGATCATGCCCGCTCCGTTGAAAAGGAGAGATTCATCCAGCTGGCCGGTGACCCAATACGGGATCAGCGAGCCGGAAGGATGGAGTCGGTGTCCTTTGCTCTGGAAGAAGGCGAGGTACTTGCTCCTCAACTCGCGGACCGTCATTCTGGCGGCGAGGATACCGGGGGAGCCTGCCCGGGGAAGGCGGCGGCCCAGGTTCGGGCCTCCTCGCCTTCGGCCGCCGCGACCCAGACCAGACGCTGCGCCCCCCCGAAGCGGACGGCCAGGCTGCGGCCGAACGATCCGCCGGAGAACCGGGTCGCCTGGATGCCTTCGCCGATCAGCAGCCCGAGGTCGAGCCGATCCCAACCTCGTCCGTCGGTCGCCTTGATCCTTCCCGGCGAGACGCGGCGGACCTCTCCCTGCCTGGGATCCGGGTCCGATGCGGCATCGGCATGGAGGGTGGTTCCATCCGGCTCCAGGATCAGGCGAAGCAGGTTGAGGCGGCCTCCGTCGGAAACCCAGCCCCACCGGGTCACCGCCCCAGGCCGGTCCAGGCGTTGCGGCAGCCGAGAAGGAAGGCTCCTCGCCGTGGTCGGAGGGGTCTCTCCCGAAGGGGCGAGAGTGACCCGTCGGCGCTCCAAGGGAGCTTCAGTCGGACCGGGGAAGCGGGGAGCCGCCTCCAGAGTCACCGTGTCTTCCGTCAGCCATGCCGGCCGCCAGGCGAACCCCTGGGAGGCCCAAGTCGGCGGGAGGGCCGGCCAGGGTTGCACCGCAGCTTCATCCCACCGCCAACCCACCGCATCCCAAGAGAATCGGCGGGGAGTCGTCCCGGAAACCACCCATGCCTCGCCGCCCCGGCTCATCAGCCTGATTCGGCGGTCGATGCGGACGGCAAGGTGGGTGGACGGCCGCCCCTCTTGGTCCAGGGTCGTCGCCCAGATGGCCGCATCCGGTTCAGTTCCGGCGAGGGCCGCGGCGGCGAGCAGGCTCCACATGACTCCGAGGATTGGACGCCTGAACTTCCGGGAAAGTGCGCGGAGTCCGGGGTACCGTCCTGCGAAATGAACAGCTACGAGATTTGGGCGGACCTCGCCCCCGGGGCCAATGATCTTGAATTCGTGGCGGCCGTCCGGGCCTACCTCGACTGGTTCGTTGCCGACGGCCGGGCCGAGCGGTACCGAATCCGGCGGAGGAAGTTCGGCTTCGGCCCATCCGAACTCGGCGAGTTCTGCATCACGATCGACTTCAAGGACCTCGCCCAGATGGACATGGCCTTCGGCGAGGCAGCGAAGCGGTCCGGCGACCTGGAGCGGATGCACGGGGAGGTCTATTCCCGAGTCGTCAGGTTCCGCAGCGCCCTCTACCGCGACTTCCCGGACCCGGTTCGGGAGGCCAGGTGATGGAGCTTCGCCGCTATGACGCGGTGATCCTGGGCGACAGTCTGGGAGGGTGCGCCGCCGCCCTGCAGCTGCTGGAGCATGGCTGGAGCGTGGCGATGATCCAGGATTTCGACTGGATCGGCGGGCAGATGACGGGCCCGGCCGTCCCGCCGGACGAGCACCCCTGGATCGAAGAAGAGTGGGGCTGCACCCG
>JAKRSE010000042.1 GCA_022402505.1 Fimbriimonadaceae bacterium
CAAATGACCCTCGTCAAGGCCTACCAGGCCTGGGAGCGGTTCGACGGTCGCCATCTGCGGAGCTGGCTGATCCGGATCCTTCGGAACGAGAGGCTGATGGCGATCAGGAGCGAAAAGCCGAGCGTCAGCCTGGAGGAAGAGGACGTGGCCGAGCCGGTTCAGGAGCCGTTCTGGAACGAAGTCGCCTGGCGGGCCCACGCCCACCGGGTGCTGGAGGAGCTGGAACGCCTGCCGGACAGCTTCCGCCTCGCCATCCAGCTTTGCGATGTGGAGGACATGAGCTATGAGGAGGCCGCCGAAGCGCTGGAAATCCCGATCGGGACGGTGCGTTCGCGCCTCTTTCGGGGCCGCCAGATGCTGAGAAATCGCCTGGCCCCCCTTTCCGGACAGTTTGAGGAGGCCTTTTCCTAAGGCGAAACAGCATGAGCGATTGGCAGAGTTGGGACGACGGAAGCGCCGCAAAGGACGACATGATCCGCATGAACCGAGAGATCAGCGAGAACCCACAGGCTCGCGGGGAGGCCGAAGGCTTGAGGACCTTCCGCCGGACCGTCCGTCGGGTCGGCCTGGGCGAAGCCGTGCCCGAAGAACGGCTGGAACGGATGCTCCGCGGAGTGACGGCCGCCGACCGGCCGCGATTCAGCCGGAACAGCCTGCTGCTGGCCGCCGCCTGCACGCTTGTCTTGGGCGCGCTCGCCTGGCGTGTGATCGTCCAGGATCCCCAGGCCACGGCCGGGCGGTCCAACGTGGAGCGCATGGACGCCGATGAGCTCGCCGTCGCCGTGGCCCATTCCGGCGTTCCGGCTCGACCTCTGCAGCTGGCCGGCATCGGCACCTTTGCCGGGATGGCTCACGGGCAGGGTTGGATCCGCATGACGATCCAGGCCGACTGCGGACCGATGACCCTGACGATCAAGCGGAGGCCCGGAGCCGCCGTCGCCGGCACCCCGGTGCAGGAGGGAGGACGGGAGTTCCTGGAAGACGGGCCGGCCATTCTCTGGGGCTGCGGCAGCTGCCTCTATCGGCTGGAAGCGTCTTCGGTGGACACCTGCCTCAAGACGGCCCGCCGACTCTCCGACCAGACGGGCCACGTCCCCTTGACCCAGGCCTGATCTCAGGCATCCATCTCGGCGGGGTCGATGGCGAAGAGACAGTCCTCGGCCTCGTCGGTCGCCTCGATCAGCCGGGAGGCATGCTCTTCCAGCTCGGCCGCATCGCGCATGATGCGGTCGTAGCTCTCCTGGAAGAAGGGCGGGAACCGCTCGCCGCTGCGCTTGATGATCGCCTGGCCCGCCTTCCGCTTCGCCTTTTCCAGAAAGTCGCTGAATTCCGGCTCCTGGCCCTCCGGATTGGCCTGGACGCGGAAGAGCATCTCGGTGAGCTCGCCCCGCACCGAGAGAAACAGGAAGTCCAGCCGTCTCTGCTGCATCCGCAGAATGCGGTCGTAGAGGCACTGCTTTTCGGCAGGCTCGAGCGCTCGACGGTGCCGAAAGGTGACGTAGTAGACCTCGCCGTCGGCCCGCCAGTGCGGCAGTCGCCCTCGCCACAGCGAGAAGTTCCGGAATCGAGCCATCAGCTCAGGGCGGCTTCGTCGCGCTCGCCGGTCCGGATGCGGACCGCCTGCAGGACTTCGGTCACAAAGATCTTCCCGTCGCCCATCTCTCCCGTCTGGGCTGCCTGAATGATGATGTCGATCGCGGATTCGACCTGATCGTCGGGCAGCACGACTTCGACCCGCGTCTTGGGAACCAGGTTCAGAGCGTAGTTGCTGCCGCCGAAACCGCCCGTCTGGCCCTGCTGGCGCCCGAAGCCTCGGACGGGCTCGCAGGTGAGGCCCGAGATTCCGGCCTGTTCCAGTGAGAGTTTCACGTCTTCCAAACGTCCTGTCCTGATGATGGCCTCGATGCGCTTCATTCGGCGTCAAGCTACCCGGTCGGAGGCGAGCCGGTGAGGCGGAGCGCATCCGGGCTGCCGCTGTGGGTGCCGCTGGCCCTCATGACCGGGGCCGGGACCCTGGTCCTCCTCATCCGCATGGGTCGAGGCGACGAGTCCCTCTGGGGCCTGGCGGCGGTGATCCTCTGCGCCGTGGGCGGCCTGATCACCCACGACATGGCCTGGCGGAGGCTGCGGCAGGCGGAACGGGATCTTGCCGCCGCGGCCGACCAAACCCGACTGGCGGAAGCCGAAACCGAAGAGGTCCGCATGGCCCTCAGCAGTTTCACCGAGGCGATCGACCTGATGGTGCTGGTCGTCTCTCCGGACGGGGAAGTGATGGTCGCCAATGACCAGGCTCAGCGCCGCTTCGGGGGGAGCCTCGTCGGTGCGCCCCTTCTCAGCGTGACCTTCAGCCAGGAGCTGAACCGGATGGTCGCGGGAGCCGCGCAGGAGGGGCGGAAGCTGGGTGCCGAGCTTCAGCTGAGCCATCCGCAGGCCTGGCACGCCTCGGTCGCCGTCTGGCCGGAGCCGCCGGGCAACGAGCGGATCCTGGTCGCCCTGCAGGACGTCTCCAGCGAACGCCGGTTGGAGAGGGTCCGGCGGGACTTCGTCGCCAACGTCTCGCACGAATTCCGCACGCCGATGACCTCGATCCGAACCTCGGCCGAGGCCCTGCTGGATGGAGGCATGGATCGGCCGACCGAGGAGAAGTTTCTGGGCGGGATCATCCGCGAGATCGACCGGCTCTCCCAGATCAGCGGCGATCTCCTCACCCTCAGCTCGGTGGAAGGGGCGGTGGTTCAGCGAGAGCCGATCAATCTCGCCGCCCAGGTTCAGGAGGCGGTCCGCGGCCTCACCCCATCCGCGGAGGCCAAGGGGCTGGAGCTCGCCGCCTCCATTCCGGAGTCGCTGGAAGTGTGGGGCCGGCCCAATCTTCTGAGCCAGGTCGCCGTGAACCTGATCCAGAACGCCATCGCCTACACCCAGGAGGGTTCGGTGCGGGTCGGGCTGGAGGAACAGGACGGCTGGGCCGTGCTCACGGTCTCCGACACCGGCATCGGAATCTCGGCGGAGAACGCGACACGGATCTTCGAACGCTTCTATCGGGTGGATCGGGGGCGGAGTCGGGCGACGGGGGGCACCGGCCTGGGCCTCAGCATCGTGAAGCACGTCGTGGAAGCCCACGGCGGACGGATCGAGCTGAAGAGCCGCCTGCAGCAGGGCTCCACCTTCACCGTCCATCTGCCGACCGCCGAGCCCGAAGCCTGAACTCGGTCGGTGGCCCAACCCGACTTACGACCCGAGCGGACCCGGCGAATCCCCTTCCGTTTGGACACACTCGGAGGCGTGCTGAGCTACCAGTTCTATCACTTCTTTCACCTGGGCGGGCTTGCCACCGTTCTCCTGGCGCTGGGAGCGATGCCCTTCGTGATGCTGGCGCCCGAGGAGAAGCGGAAGGGCCTGCGGCGGCCGCTGGGCATCCTGCACGGCGTGGCTCTGGCGATCATGGTGATCTCCGGATTCGGGCTGCTCGCCCGGCTCGGCATCACGGACGGACTGCCGCTCTGGGTGATCCTGAAGCTCGGGGTCTGGGTGGTTCTGGGCGTGTGGCCGATGGCCGCCTACCGACTCGGCGCCAAGTCTCCGGTGCTGACCGCCTTCCTCCCGCTGGCCTTCGCCCTGACGGCGTTCTACATCGGCGGG
>JAKRSE010000415.1 GCA_022402505.1 Fimbriimonadaceae bacterium
CTCGGCCCAGGAGCACCTGAGGCGGCAGCCCTGCCTCCTGAATCCAGCGGCCCGCGGACTGACCGAGGCCGAGGGCCAGCTCGGGAGTCAGCTCCTGGTTGGCGACGCCTCGCACTCCGTCCGTACCGAATTTGAAGTTGGGGATCATGGCTTCTGACTCACCCGCACCTGGGCCGGTCGCAGGACGCGATCATGGAGCCTGTAGCCCGCCGTCAGCTCATCCACCACCGTCTCGTGATCCAGCTCCTCGTCTTCCACCGTGGCGACGGCTTCGTGGAGCTCCGGGTCGAACGCCGCCCCCAGAGCGACGATCCGCTGCAGGCCGGCATCCTCCAGAGCCTTTCGCATCTGCTTGTCGATCACCCTCACCCCGTCGGTCAGTGATTCCACGGTTGCGCCCTTGGCGGCCGCTCCCAGGGTTCGCTCGAAGCCGTCGAGCACCGGAAGCAGGGCCTCCAGAAGCCCTTCGGCCGCGTACCTTCGATCCGACTCGGCCTGAGATCGGATCCTCCGCACCATGTTCTGAAGCTCGGCGGCCTGATAGAGCAGGCGGCGGTTCTCCTCCATCGCCGCCTCCAGGGCCGCCTGCAGAGCCGCCGCATCGTCGTCCGCCTCGGCGAACGAGTCGGCAGGGCGGTCCGCGACCGGATTCTCGGCCTGAGCCTCAGGTTCCAAAGTCTCTTCCTGCATCTTGAGCCCAGGAGGATACCGATCCCGAAAGGGCCGATTTGGTCCAGGCCTGACCCCTTTTGCCGACCTTCTCCGTCTCGAAACCTAGGATGACAAGGAAGGCAGGATGGTGGGCGCTCGGCGCTGTGGCGGGTGCGGTCGTGCTCGGCTGCGGTGGTGCGAGTTCGGTTCTCAAGGCGATCACGGTGACGCCGCAGTTCGCCGTGGCAGACCGGGCCGGGACGGTGAACTTCACCTACAGCGTCGTCACGGGCGGACGTCCGGATGTCGTCTGGTCCACCTCGGCGGGTTCGATCACGCAGACCGGGACCTTCACCGCCCCCAACTTCGACGGCTTCGTGGAGGTCCGGGCCGCGCTTCAGGCCGAACCCGCAGTTTCTGACAGCGGATTCGTGGCCGTCGGCGCGGGCAGCGGCGGGTTCATCCTCCAGGAGGATGTCGAACTCGGAATCGGCGAGACCATGACTCTGACTGCCGGCTTCATCGACGTGACCGACGACGCCTGCGACTGGTTCACCACCCAGGGCGTCCTGAAGCCCTCGACCGCCGCCGCCTGCGCCACCCTGATCGAAGCTCCGAGAACCCCCGGCAACTTCAGCGTCGTCGCGCGGAATCGCCAAAACGACTTCATCTTCGGCCGGCGAGACATCAAGGTGAACGCCATCTCCGTGGCCGTTTCGCCGCAGGGGATCCGAGTCCCCGGAGGCGAAAAGCGGACATTCACCGCCCTGGTCACCGGCCCGCGAAACACGGGCGTGATCTGGCAGGCGGACCGAGGGTTCATCACCGACGAGGGCGAGTGGACGGCTCCCGCGACGGCGGGAACCGCCATCATCACCGCCCGAAGTGCGGCGAACCCGGACGTCATCGGCACCGCGGTTGTCACCGTCGAATGAGGCCGGCCTTGCGGTCCGCCGAGAGGGTTGGCTAGACTTTCAATGTCAGAGGAACTCGATGGCGAAAGTTGAAGAAATCGAAGGCGTCGGCCCGGCCTACGCGGCGAAGCTGGAAGAAGCTGGAGTGAAGTCCACCGCCGATCTCCTGGAGAAGGGTGGAACCAAGGAGGGCCGAGCCGGCCTCGCCGAGGCGACCGGAATCCCGGAGAAGAACATCCTGCGGTGGGTGAACCACTGCGACCTGATGCGGATCGATGGGATCGGACCTCAGTTCTCGGAGCTCTTGGAGAAGGCGGGCGTGGATTCCGTCCCGGAACTCGCGCAGCGCAACGCCGCCAACCTCGCCGCGAAGCTGGAAGAGGTCAACGCCGAGTTCAACCTCACCGGACGCGTCCCGAACGAGGCCGCGGTCCAGAAGATGATCGATCAGGCGAAGGAACTCCCCCGCGCCGTCCATCACTGAGTCCGGCAGGTCGAGTCTCGAGAAGGCTTCGGGTCCCCAAGGGTCCGGGGCCTTCCCTCTTTGGGCTGAATCGAAACCGGCACCTGATCAGTCTGAACCACTGTCGTGGTCTCAATCTGCCTGTCCACCATCCTGGCGTCCGTCCAGACCGATCCGCTTGAGGTGCAGCGCCCGCCGCTCGTCACCGGAGTGGTTCGGCTGGCAAACACGCCGACGCTGGATGGAGACATGGGCCCCGAGGAGTGGGACGGCTTCAGCAAAGCAGGCGGGCTGGAGACCTGGTTCCAATGGGAGCCTGGCTCGCTTTACTGGGCGGGCAACGTTCCCCCGGGCCGAAATCTCGTCTTGAGCCTTGACCAGAGCGCAGACGGCTGGCTGGTCGGCCGCGACAACCTGGAGATCACGCTCAACCTCTCGCGCCAGGGCGAGCCTTCGGTCCGCATCCGGACCCTCGATGCGACGATCCCCGGACAGCCGGTCTGGAAGGTTGGAGGGGCCCTCCCGGAATCGGTCCGCCTGGCGGCCAAGCCCGGCACGGCCGGAACCTTCATCGAAGCCGCCTTCACCCCCGCCTTCGGGCAGGCTCCCGAAGCGGGAAGGCGGATCGGCATCCGGCTCGATGCCATCGCCGAGGGCGAGGAGGTCTCCGAGCCCTTCCGCCCCCGAGGCCTGGCCTACTGCTTCCTCCAGACCGACGCGGGCCTCGACCTGCCGATCGGCATCAGCTGGCGGCCGGAGATCACCAATCGGAACATCGCCCGGCTGGATCGGATCGGTCTCCGCTTCCGGGTCAGCCGAGAGGAGGGGGCCTGGACCCCCACTCGGGTGGAGATGCGCGGCGAAGGGGCGGCCCGCGAAAGCCTGGCCCAGGTCGTTCAGCCGACCCCGGGCTTCGATTCGAGGGGCAACCTGACGATGGCTTACGACAGCGTGATCGCTCCCGGGAGCGAAGTCGGGTGGCGCGTCATCCGAGCGACCTTCCAGAACGCGGCAGGCGAGACCTTCACCCTCCGCTCCAGCATCCGCCTCAGCGAGTTGGTGGACATCGAGCTCGGCTTCCCTCGGGAGACGCGGGCTTCGGCCGACGCCCAGATCATCCGCGGCACGGTCACCCTGCGGTCCCAGTTCAGCGGACGCCTCCAGGGGGTGTTCAGCCTCACGGCCCCCTCCGAATGGACGGTGACCCGAGGGCGAGAGCAGAACTTCCTGATCTACCACACTCGGGGCACGGCTCGAATTCCGGTCGAGTTCGTCATCCCCCGCGGGGCGGCCGGAACCTTCCCTCTCGTCTTCCGCGCCAAGATCGGCGAAGAGACCGTCGAGCGGGTGATCTTCTACTCGGTGGACTGACCGGGGATCCCGAAGGCGAACAGGTTGGGCAAGCCGCCGGTGTGCCAGAAGCAGACCCGGCCCGTCAGGCTTCCTTCCTTCGCCAGGTCCAGGAGCGCGGCAAAGGCCTTGGCCGAGTAGATCGGGTCCAGGAGGATCCCTTCGGACTGGGCCATCCGCCGGATCGCCGCCTGCCCCTCGGGCGAAGGGATGTTGTAGCCCTCGCCCTCCCAGCCGAGCCGAAAGTCGAACTCGTCGGCGGTCATCGGCAGGCTTCCAGACGCGGCCGAGAATTGGGACGACAGGGCGGCCAGATCATGGGCCATCTCCGGTTCCGGATCGCAGGCGATTCCGATCACCTGAGTCCGAGTGCCCCGAAAGGCGTGGGAGAGCCCGACCTGGGTGCTGCCGCTGCTGCTGGCGTGGACCACGAAGTCGAAGCCCTCGCCGATCTCGGCCGCCGCTTCCACAAAGGCCTGGACACCCTCGGCCGATGAACCTCCCACCGAGATCTCCATGACGCGGGCTCCCTCTTCCTTCAGCCTCGCGGCCAGGCGGCGGCGGGCTTCGTCAAGTTCCTCCCAGCTGCCATCCGGCAGAGCGTGAAATCGGGCTCCGAAGAGACCTGCGAGGTCGGCGTTGCCTCCGGAAGTCGGCGGGCGGAAGGCAGGCCGAGCCGGAGGCTCGAAGGGCATGTCCATCACCACGGCCTCGCAACGCAGCCCGGCCCGCCTGCATCCCGCGGCGAGAACCCGGAGAAAGTTGCTCTGCCGGCTTCCGCAGGCGACGACCGCCTCGGCTCCATCCCGGAGGGCCCTCCCGAGCAGCCGCTCGACCTTCCGGACCTTGTTCCCTCCTCCCCCGAACCCCAGGAGATCGTCCCGCTTGATCCAAAGGTCGAGGCCCAGCTCCGGGGAGAGGGCCGGCAGCGGATGGAGCGGCGAGGGACCCGGGATGAGGGGAAACCGGTCGGCGAAGGGCACGTCTGGTAGGATGACCCTGGCGAGCCCGACTCCCCGGGACATCCACCGAGCGAGACCATGAGCGGACCCAGAAAACGACGCGGCATGATTGCGGGAGCCATTGCCGGGGCGGTGGTCGTCGGCTTGGCCGTCTGGCTGGGGCCCTTGGTTCTGGCGGTCGTCCGAGGCGGCTTCCTGGAGGCCACGCCGGACCGCGAGTTCCAGGGCAGCCACATCCAGGTGCTCAAGGACGTCCACCGTGCCCTGCTGGCCTACGCCGATTCCGAAGGCGCCCTGCCTCGCGCCGAAGGCTGGATGGATGCCGCATGGACCAGACTCAAGACCAGTGACATGAAGGATGACCAGGTCCGCCGAAGGCTCCAGGCCCGAGGGATCGGCGAGGACGGCCGATACGGACTCGCCATGAATGAGTCGCTGAGCGAGGGCGACCCGTGGAACCCGGAGGACGAGACCCGCATCCTCGTCTTCGAGAGTCAGGCGGACGGATGGAATGCGGTCGGCGACCCCGCCAAAGACGCCTCGGACCGGGTCGCCGACCCGATGGGCGTGACTCTCGCAGGCGAAGTCGTTCCCCTCGCGCCGTGACTCTCGGCAGACTCGGGACCGGGCCAAAACCCCCGTGCCGAGTAAGATGGAGGGGTGCCGCTCATGCGGCCGTTTCAACGGAGAAACGGAGAAATCCATGACGCAGACCGCCCCCATGCCCGCCCTCAATCGACTCGAATGCCTC
>JAKRSE010000416.1 GCA_022402505.1 Fimbriimonadaceae bacterium
CTGCAACAGGGTGAGCGTCCCGCCATGCACCTGGGCCAGCGTCACCGCCAGCAGCTGTCCGGAGAGGATGGTGCCCGCCAGGAATCCGCCCAGAGCCTGGGCGCCGACCAGGTTGTAGGCCTGGCCGTTGATGTAGGTCGGCTCCTTGCCGATGGCGAAGCCGAAGGCGACGACCATGGGGAACGCGATGGCGAGGATGCCGGGGCCGAGGAGCTCCTTCTGAGCGGCGGCGGTGACGATGGCGACGCAGCGGCCGTAGTCCGGCTTACTGGTGCCCGCCATGATGCCCGCATCCTCTCGGAACTGCCGTCGCACCTCATTGATGAGCTGGAAGGCAGCTCGGCCGACCGCTTGGATCGAGAAGGCCGAGAAGAGGTAGGGCGCCGCGCCGCCGAGCAGGAGGCCGAGGAAGATCTCAGGAACTTCCAGTCTCATGCCCGCCGTGGTGAGTCGTCCGGCTTCCACAAAGGCGTGGAAGAGGGCGACGGCCGCAACGACGGCGGTGGCGATGGCGAAGCCCTTGGTGAGGGCCTTGGTCGTGTTGCCGGCCGCGTCGAGCAGCTGGACCGATCGGGCGGCGGCGGCGTTGTCGTGACCTTCACCGCTCATCTCGTAGACGCCCTGGGCGTTGTCGGAGATCGGGCC
This sequence comes from Fimbriimonadaceae bacterium, assembly GCA_022402505.1. Taxonomy (GTDB): domain Bacteria; phylum Armatimonadota; class Fimbriimonadia; order Fimbriimonadales; family Fimbriimonadaceae; genus JAKRSE01. The sequence continues at coordinate 646 of JAKRSE010000416.1, forward strand.
GAAGGTGTCCATCGCCAGGATGTAGCCGGTGGTGGTCAGAAGACCGAGGCCGACCAGGGCGATCCCATAGAAGCTCAGCAGGTATCCGCCGTACTCGCCGGGCGGGAAGATGAGCAGAGGAGCGATGAGACAGGCGACGATCGCCACGACGGAGAAGACCGAAGACTCCTTGCCGTAGGCGAAGCCGGTGATGATCATGGGCGCAGGGCCCGTGGTCGCAACGGCTCCGATCTCCTGAACCGGCCTCTTGTGCATGGACACGTAGTAGTCGGTCAGCTTCTCGAAGACGAAGGCCATGATGATGCCGAAGACGATGCAGAGGACGAAGGTCCACCAGGGCACGACCTTCTGCACGACTCGGGCGACCTCGATGGGCCTGGGCTGCGGATTGGCGAGGGTGGGGGCGACTCCCGTCTGCTCCACCGAAAGGGCGTTGATCTCGGCCTGAGCGGCCGCTCTCTCTTCGTCGGTCTTGGCTTCAGACAGCTTCTGCTGAGCCGCCTGCATCTTGGTGGACATCTCCTGGAAGGCCGCCTGGACCCTCTGGGAATCTTCATCCACCTTGGCCTTCTGAGCCTCGATCTGGGAGAGGCTGAGGGGAAGGACCGCCGAAGGAGCTCCCGCCGCGCCCGGGAGGGGCTGAACGAGAGCCGGGTTGATCCGGTCGCCGGGATCGACCACGCCCATGACGACGCGGCCTTCGTTGTTGGCATAGTAGGCGATGTCGAACTCGCCGGTGACGGTCAGCTCGGGGGCTCCGGGCTGTCCGGCCTGCTGCTGTCGGGCATCTTCCAGGGTCTTGTCCAGATCCTCCTTCAGGGTGGGCCCGACGACGACCTTCTGTTCCTGACCATCAGCCTTCAGGGTGACTTCAAAGGCCTTGAAGGCCTTGCCGTCCACCTTGGACTTGAGGGTGGCAAAGGTGCCGGGAGTGTCTCCGGCAACCGCCAGGTTGGCGTGGGGGTCCTTCGGATCGGCAAAGTCGATCTTGGTGAACCCTTCCAGCTTGCGGGGCTCGGAAATCTCCGGCCCGCCCGCCAGCACGGCCGAAACCGAGCGGATTCGGGACTGCTCGTCGGGGATGAGCGCCTGGACCGTCGGGTCCTGCTCAACCTTCTGGGCCGAGACGAAGGCGGCCGGAACTCCAAGCTCCTTGGCGGCTCGATCTCGGGCGGCATAGATTTCGCCGGCGTGGGCGACGGTCACCTCGTCGGTGGTGACTAGCTGGTTGGTTCGGATCAGGGCCGAGCCGCCGAGTCCTCCCATCATCAGGAAGGCCAGGACGGCGGTCATGACGGCGGCGGTCACCAGCGAGGTGGTGTAGCCTCGGCTGATCGGCTTGAGCGGGTCTTCCTCGCCCTCCTTCGGCTTGACAGCGAAGATTCCGATGATGGAGGCGAGGATGCCCACGCCTCGGGCCATCAGGGCGAACATGACCAGCTTGGTCCAGGTCGCGGTGTCGAAGAGTGCGGCGGTGGCGGCGCCGAGGATGATGGCGGCGACCAGGGTGACTTCGTAGGATTCGAAGACGTCCGCGGCCATGCCGGCGCAGTCTCCCACGTTGTCTCCCACGTTGTCGGCGATGACGGCCGGGTTGCGCGGGTCGTCTTCAGGAATGCCTGCTTCGACCTTGCCGACCAGGTCGGCGCCGACGTCAGCGGCCTTGGTGTAGATGCCGCCGCCGACCCTCATGAACAGGGCGGCCAGCGATCCGCCGAAGCCGAAGCCGACGAGCAGCTTCATGGCGTCTCCGGCGAAGAAGAGGAAGATGAGGGTGGCGCCCACCAGTCCCATGCCGACCGTGATCAGGCCGGCGACCGCTCCAGAGCGGAAGGCGACCTGAAGGCTGGCCGGGTAGCTGGACAGGGCGGCGAAGGCGGTGCGCATGTTGGCGCGAACCGCGATGCCCATTCCGACATAGCCCGCCGTGTAGGAGGCAGCGACGCCGGCCACGAAACAGGCGGCGGTCGCCAGGGCCAGAACGGGGCCGTAGGTTCCCCAGTACATCCAGGTCAGCAACGCGAAGATGATGACCACGAAGACCGACATGGTCCGAACCTGCTGTTTCAGGTAGGCCATGGCTCCGTCGATGATCGCCTGGCCGACCGTCTGCATGGACTCCGGTCCGGGCGACTGCTTCAGCACCCAGCTGCGCAGACCCAGCGCAACGGCGATGGAAATGACGCCGAAGGCCAGGGAGACACCCAGGTAGATGTAGTCGGTGGTGGTGAAGTTGAGACGGACATTCTCACCTCCTGCTGCCATCGAGGCTGCCGGCAGACCGGCCAGCACCAGAAGCAACAGGAGGGTGAGAATGGAACGATGTCCCTCAAAGCCCGCCCTAAGGCGATGCGCATTCAGCATTGGTAGCAAGAACCCTCCGGACAACGGGCGACCAACGGCTTGGTCATTCCGTCCGGCGGGCGCCCAGGCTGTCCGCACAAGACGTTACCCAACGCCGGGGCTCATCCGGCTGCCATTAGGACGTTCCCTGTTCAGACGTTTCTGTCAAGTTGATCTCGGCCCGTCCTCCGGCCTGCCGAATGTCGCCGGACAAAAGCTCCGCCTTCTTTCGGGGGATGCCCGTCATCAGAGTGACCGGCGTTTCGGCGATGATCTGCTTCACCTGGTTCCGATTGAGGGCCAGCATGTGCTGCAGGCATTCGATCATCTTTTCAGGTTTCGGTCCCGCGGTGAGCAGCACCAGGTCGTAGGGATCGTTGTCCTCTCTGCGGGCAAACTGGGCGAGAACCTGAGCGCCCGCCGCCTCCTCGTCCGTGGCGATGGGGATCACGGAATCGCAGTTTTCACAGACCAGCGAGCTGCTCTTGTCGCTGTAGTAGTTGAGGTGCTGGCAGTAGCCGCACTGAACCTGATAGACCTGCAGCACCTGGCCGTCGCGAATCGGAATGTTCCGGCTGCAGTCCACGCAACGGATGTCGTTTCGAGGGTGGACAGTGAAGTGGTTTTCTGCCTGGCAATAGGGGCAGATGATGTTGACCGCCTTGACTTCACGGGTCTGGCGAAGCGCGTAGATTCCGTACCCGATGGCGCCCAGGCCCAGAACGAGCAGAACCCAGCCCAGACCCTGCAGCAGTCCGGGATAAAGGAAGGCCATCAGGACGCCCAGGACCAGGGAGATCGAGCCCGGCACCAGGGCGATGATCGCCCGGGCTCCCAGCACCTCGCGGACCGACTCGGCCCTCTCGACGTCGGTTGAAGTTTGGATTTCGTCTTTGTCGGCCATCCGCCTGCCCTTCCGGCGGTTTTACCCGACGGACCAGGCGGTTCAACGAGTCCGCTGAATCGGCCCGGCCATCGTGGGAGCGGCGGGCAGGGCCGATCCGGGGGCCTCGGCGGAGGTCCCGGCGCCCGTGGCATCAACGGCCGGAATCAGCAGCGCCTCGTTGTGGGTCTGTTCCAGAGGCGTGAATCCGAAGGATCGGCCCAGATCGGCCAGCACGTCTCGAGTGGACATGTTCTCGTACTTGGCCTCGATGTTCAGTTCCGGCATACCCGGAGCGGCCTGGAGCCGAACCCCGGCCTTGACCGCGATCGCCTGAAGGACCATGCTGAGCGGCACATCGGTGACGTCGATGGAGATGCGACGCTCGAAGGGCGGAATGTAGACCGTCCTTACCGAATCGTCGATCCTCGCCGGTGGCGGCGCGGGGACCGTGACCCCTTCGGCCGCGGGACGATCCGAGGCGGCATCCCCGTACCAGCTCTGCTGTTCCAGCATCCGTCCCTGCGGCGTCGAGACCACCCCGGACCGCTCCACCGGAGCCGAGCTCCAGGCCCTCTGCAGGAAGAAGGCTGCGACGCCCCCCAAGGACACCAGCACCGCCGCCGCAGCCAAAGCCGGCAGAGGTCCGATCCGGAAGGTCTTCCGTCGGCCAGAAGGATCGAACCGCCGCTCGGAAGCCGGCCGGGGCCGCGACTGCTTCAGATCACGGACCATGCGAAACCGTCGGAGCATCTCGTCTCGATGATCCGGATGGCTCTCGCCGAAGGCCTCGATCATCCGGTCGTCCCCGGCCTCGGCCAACCGCCACATCAGCTCATCGAGTTCAGGCGGAATCTTCATGTCGCTTCAGCGCCTCCTCGTAGTGGGTCTTGAACCTTTCTCTGGCCCGGAAGAGCCGGGTCTTGGCGGCGTTCGGACTGCAGTCGATGCTCGCCCCGATCTCCTGCAGGCTCAGCTCGTCCCAATAGAACAAGGTCAGAATCGCGCGGTCTCCGGGGGAGAGCTGCTCCATGGCTTCCCGGATGGCGGGCTCTTCGATCGTCTGCTGGGGCGCCTCGCTGGGCTCCTCCACCATCTCATCCAGAGCCACCAGGTTCCGCTTGAACTTGACGCGCCGAGCCTGCTGGATGCTCCGATTGACGGCGATGCGGAAGAGCCAGGTGCTGAACTTGCTGCGTCCGTCAAAC
>JAKRSE010000417.1 GCA_022402505.1 Fimbriimonadaceae bacterium
CGCCAGCCGGCGGAGTGGGAAGACCGCCTGGTCAAGGCCAAGGCGGGCGGATGCAACGCGATCGCCTCCTACATCCCCTGGCTGATCCACGAGCCTGAGCCTGGCCGGTTCGAATTCGGCGCGACCGATCCGGCCTGCGACATCGCCCGGTTCATCGACCTGACCCACCGCCTGGGAATGCACTGCATCGCCCGGCCCGGTCCCTTCTGCATGGCCGAGCTGCTGGGCGAAGGCATCCCCGGGTGGGTCGCCCGCGACCATCCCGAATTGAAGCCCGTCGGCTGGCAGGCTGAACCGAACCCGACCGACCACCTCGACCTCCTCCACCCCGCCTTCCTCGATGCCGCCCGCGACTGGTACGCCGCGATCATGCCGATCCTCGCTCCTCGGCTGATCCAGAACGGCGGGCCGATCATCGCCTGCCAGCTGGACAACGAAGTCGGGATGCTGGGATGGGTCACCAACTCGCCGGACCTGACCGACGCCAACCTCGACAGGTTCGCCGAGTTCCTCGGAGTTCGCGCCGACCGCTATCCCTTCGATCTGAATTCGCCGGCCGAGCGCAATTCGAGGCTCCGCGCCCCGACCGACGACTTCGCCGCCCGATTCCACGTCGATTGGCGCGACTGGGCGCGGCGGCGCAACGCCCTCTATCTGAACTTTCTGCGCGAGACGGCCGAATCACACGGGGTCCGAGACATCCCCTTCCTGATCAACGTCCACGGAACCGGAAGCGGGCGCATCTACGGATTTCCGATCGGCCTCAGCCAGCTTTCCGAGGCGTACCGGCAGTCCGAAGGCTGGGTCTCCGGCAGCGATCACTATCTGGACGGCTTCGACCGATCCTCCGCCCCGGACCTCCACCTGATCAACAACCTGATGGGCGCATCCAATCGCCCGGAGACGCCCCTGACCTCGCTGGAGTTCGCCGTGGGCAGCCAGGACTACGGCGAGACGGGCGGCCACCGCGACGATCCGCAGGCCGCCGTCATGAAGGCCGCCCTGAGCCTGGTCCAGGGGAACCGGCTCTTGAACTGGTACCTGCTGGCCGGCGGGCGGAATCCGAAGCTGGCCGAAGCCGCCGGCAACGGGAACGGCCGAGTCTCATTCACCGGGGAGAGGCATGGCTTCGCCGCGCCGATCGATCCTGAAGGCCGACTCACTCCCCACTTCGATGCCCTGGCCGAGTTCGCCGCATCCCTGGAGCCGCTCCGGGATCGGCTGGCCGATATGGACCCCGATTCCGACGACCTCGCCCTCGGCTGGGTGCCCGACTGGTGGAACACCGACTTCCAGCACGGCCCGGTGATGGGCGGGCTCGTCTCGGAACTTCAGCGGATGCGGGAGCCCCTTGACCGGCTGAACCGCGCCCTTCTCTGGCTCGGCTTCCGGTTCCAGGCGGTCGATTTGACCCGAATGATGCCGGAGAAGAAGACCCTCGCCCTGGCCTCTCCGCAGCTGATGGAGGAGGGCCTTCAGGTCCGCCTGGCCGACTGGGTCAAGGGCGGCGGTCGGCTCTTCCTGGTCGGCGACCTGCCCACCCGCGATCTGGAGGGCCGCGCCTGCACCCGCCTGCTGGACGCCCTCGGGGTAGAGGCTGGCGGGCGGCTGGAATCCCGCCGGGGCTTCCATCTCTCCTGCGTCGGAGCCGGGCCTCTCGCGGGTTCGCCGGAGGTTCGAATTCCCTGGGGGACGCCGCTGGCGAAGGTTCCGGCCGGGTCGGATGTCTTCCTCCGACTCGCCGAGACGGACCAGGCCTGCGCCGTCGCACTGAACCACGGCCGGGGCCGAGCCGTGCTTCTCCCGCTGGTTCACCCCTGGCACCGCGATCTGTGGAAGTGGTGCCTCGACCGCCTCGAAACCCGCCCCGGCCTCCGCCTGGAACCGCCGACCGACGGCGTCATCGGCTGTTCGATGTCCGATGCTGGCGGGCGGCTTCTTCTGCTCCTGAACACCGACCGGGAGACCAAACCGCTCACGGTCCACATCGACGGCCGCAGCCATCCGGTGCAGCTGGAAGCGGGCGGCTACCGACTCATGCCGATCGACTGACCGACTTCAGCCGAAGTGGGCCCGAGCGGCCTCGTAGCCGTCCGGCGAGCCGCAGTCGTGACGGATCGACCCTTCCGCGGCAAAGACGATGGACGTCGTCAGTCCCTGCTGGATCAAGGCATTCATCGCCGGAGTCAGGCTCTGCTCCGCGCCGGGCTCCACCGGATGACGGCGGAACCAGTCGTGGATCGCCTCCGCCGCACGGGCCGAGAAGCCGTACCGGCCCGCGACCGCCACGAGCGAGGGCTCGGAACCCGGGGCGGGCTTCTCCACGATCTCCTTCATCGTCATCCCCGCCCCCAGATCGACGATGCCGTAGCGCGAGGCCTCGGCCGGAATGACCCGCCGGCAGGCGAGGACGAAATCCACCCCCTTTTGAAGCCCCTCGATCACCTGGGGCAACGGGCTGGGCCCCTGGAAGACGACATCCGGTAGGGCGACCAGGCCGGGCCGCTTGCCGCTGAGCCCGATGGAGACCGCCGGCCCCAGGCCGCTCGCTTCGGGCTGGAACACCAGGCTGCGCCGAGTCTCCAGAGCCCAGGCGTTCAGATCGTCCTTCTGCCGAGAGCTGACGACCACCACCTGGGTGACCACCCCGCGCCCCGCTTCCAGAATCACCCGCTCGATCACCGGCCGGCCGCGGAGCGTCAGCATCTCCTTGCTCCCCCCATGGGTCACGGCCGCCATGCGGGTGCCTTTGCCGGCAGCGGGCAAGATCAGCTCCATCTCGGCTCCCGGTGTACCCGGACCGAGCCCCCCGCCGCCCGGAACTTGTGTAATCTCCATTCATGGATGCCGACCTGGCCCATCTGCCGCACCGACGCTGGAACCCCCTGCTGCGCGAATGGGTCCTGGTCTCGCCCCACCGCGCCAAGCGGCCCTGGCTGGGAGCCGAGGAGACGGTGGCCGAATCCCGCCCCGCCTACGACCCCGACTGCTACCTCTGCCCGGGCAACCAGAGGGTCAACGGAGACTGGAACCCGGACTACAAGGACACCTACGTCTTCCACAACGACTTCTCCGCCCTGCTCCCCGAGCCCTCGCATCACCGATTCGAAGAGGGGCTGATGAGAGCCGAGCCCGCGGCGGGCGAATGCCGAGTCGTCTGCTTCTCCCCCCGCCACGACCAGACCCTGGCCGACATGGAGGCCGAATCCATCGTCAGGGTGATCGAGACCTGGCAATCGGAGCTGGCCGACCTGGGGCAGCGGTGGGATTGGGTTCAGGTCTTCGAGAACAAGGGCGAGGTCATGGGCTGCAGCAACCCCCACCCCCACGGCCAGATCTGGGCATCCGACTTCATCCCATCCCTCCCCGCCCGCGAGCTGGAGGCCCAGGCCGACCACTTTCACGCGCATAGACGTCCCCTCCTGATGGACTCTCTGGCCCAGGAGCTGGCCTCCGGCGAGAGGATCGTCGACCAGAACGAGCACTGGGTCTGGCTGGTGCCCTTCTGGGCGGTCTGGCCGTTCGAGACGATGCTGCTGCCCCGGCGACCGATCGCCTCGCTCCTCGATGTCGCCCCGGCCGAGGTCGAATCCCTTGCCGAAATCATGAAGGCCGGACTCCGTCGGTACGACGCCCTCTTCGGGGTCAGCTTCCCCTATTCGATGGGCTGGCACGGCGCCCCGACCCGGACCCCGGCCCCCGGCTGGCAGCTGCACGCCCACTGGTTCCCACCCCTCCTCCGCTCGGCGACCGTGAAGAAGTTCATGGTCGGCTACGAGATGCTCGCCGAAAGCCAGCGCGACCTGACTCCCGAGCAGGCGGCGGAACGGCTGCGATCCACCGGCGGCTGAGTCCTCGCAACCCGCCTGATTCCGGAACCGTTGCCCTCGACAGGGAGAGACGGGCGAGACCATGACGCATCGAAGGCCAAAGGATCGGGACACGCAACGGGAAGGCTTCTGGAGGGAGGTCGCCGACTTCATCCTCAGCCTCCTCACCCTCCGGTTTCTCCGGTAGATTCAGCGCCCTATCTCAAAACTCTGTGCTAACCTGGAGAGAGGGCAAGATCCATGAACAAGTCTTCCGTTCAGATGAGACCAACGGAGTCGGTGGCCGGCCGGAGAGCGGTCTGGATCGGCGTGTCGTTCCTGGGTGGAGCCGTGGTTCCTGCAGCTCTTCTCGCCGCATTCGTCCCGCTCGGCGGAATCGGGACGGCGGCCGCCTCGACCGAGCTTTGGGCCACCGTCGCGCTGATTTCGGCCGCCGCCACGGTGGGAGGCCTGCTCCCCCGAAAGGCCGGCATCGCCCTCCACCTCTCCATCGCCGCCTTCCTCTTGATGGTTCTCGGTTCGAACGTTCTGGCGGGCCTGCGGGCCGGGGATGGGGCGGTGGCGACCGACCTGCTGCTGGCGGGCGGGATCTGCCTCTGCCTGGCCTCCGGACCCGCCGTCAGCTGGGCCTCGGCCCGACTCCTCGGCGCCCGAGCCTGGTACGCCGACCGAGACGCGGCCTGAACCGTCCCGAGTCGGAACGGCCCGAGCCGGTACCTTGCCCCCTGGGACCCCCATGCTGCGCGCCGGTAACGTCGGACTGCCGAATGTCGGCAAATCCACCCTCTTCAACGCCATCGTCAAGAACGCCCAGGCTCAGGCGGCGAACTTTCCGTTCTGCACGATCGAGCCCAACACCGGCCTGGTGAGCGTGCCCGACGAACGGCTGGAAGTCCTCGCCAAGATCAGCGGCAGCGCCAACATCATCCCGGCCCGCCTGGAGATCGTGGACATCGCCGGCCTGGTCAAGGGGGCGAACAAGGGCGAAGGGCTCGGCAACCAGTTCCTCGCCAACATCCGCGAGGTGGACGCCATCATCCATGTGGTCCGCTGCTTCGAGGACGGCGATATCACCCATGTCGAGGGCAAGGTCGACCCGATCGCCGATATCGAGACCATCGAGACCGAGCTGATGCTCGCCGACCTCGAGAGCCTGGAAAAGCGGGTCGTCAGCCTCGAGAAGAAGGCCAAGGGCGGGGACAAGGAGGCCAAGGAACAGGTCGACCTGATCAACCG
>JAKRSE010000418.1 GCA_022402505.1 Fimbriimonadaceae bacterium
CTCGGTCCGCGACCGGGACCAGAGCAAGGCCCTGGCCCGATCCAACGAGTACGAAGCCAAGGCGCCGCCGGCCTACATCGAGCCCGATGTGCCGAAGATGTCCGGCAAGATAATCATGGAAGCCGAGCGACAGGACTTTCCCGAGTTCTTCGGCGAGCAGAAGGTCATCGAGTTCTACGCCCGCGGCTGATCCCCGCAACCGAGCCGACGCCGCCCCCGTCTCCGGAACTTCCGGACCGGGGGCGGCGCCATTTTCGCCTCGGCCGGATTCCGCGTGTTAAAATCATGGGATGCTGGGAGCCTCCCTTCTTTTTGCCTCGATGCTGCGGGCCGAGCCCGCCGCGTCGCCGGACGACCTGCAGAAGCAGGTGAACGAGATCCGCACCGCCGCCCCGCGCACGGCGGAAGGCCGTCGCGAAGCCGACGCCAAGGTCAGGGCTCTGCTCGATGCCGAGCTTCCCAAGGTCGTCGTGGCCCAAGTTTTGACCGAACAGGCCCTCGGCTATGCCCGACTCTTCGCCGCCTGGACCCGACACGCCGAGGCGGTGCAGCTGGCCCGCAAGGCCTGGACGACCGATGCCCCGAAGCTGCCGATCGCCCTCGTCGGGATCCCCGCTGCCTATCAGGTGAAGGACCATCAGAGCGCCTGGTTCTTCGCGGTCGGGGTCAAGCCGACGATTCCGAATGAGGTCAGCACCATGACCATGATCTATTCGGCCTACCTCGCCGATGACGCATTCAGCTACAACGGCTACCAGGAGACCCTGGACATGCTCACCGGCTGGAGCACGGTCGTCGCCGGAGTGGCAGACACCGCCGAGGGCTATACGGTCGCCCAGCAGACTCTCGCTAGAATCTGGCAGGCCAAGTCCGATCTCCACGGCGCCGCCGGAGACGCAGCCGCTTCCCTCAAGGCTCTGAAGGACGGAATGGCGGCGGTGGCTCTGCCGGCTGCCAAGCGGGGCCTCGAAGCCTCCTACACCCAGGCGAACGTCGTCGGAAAGCCGGCGCCAGGCCTGGAGGTCACCCACACCTTCGGCAACTTCACCTCCCTGGAGGCCCTGCGCGGCAAGGTCGTCATTCTCGACTTCTTCGCCCACTGGTGCGGCCCCTGCAAGGCGAGCTTCCCGGACCTGCGCGACATGTACGCCGACCTCAAGGGTCGCGGCATCGAGATCGTCCACGCGACCCGCCTCTACGGCAGCTTCGGCGCCGAGCGAGACCTGACCCCCGAGCAGGAGCTGCAGAAGATGACCGGATTCGTGAAGGACAACGGCCTCGTCTGGCCCGTCGTCTATGTCTCGGCGGATGACTACAAGGACTACGGGGTCAGCGGAATTCCGCACATCGTCCTCATCGACGCGGAAGGGAAGGTGGTGCGCCACAAGATCGGCTACTCCCCCGCGACCTTCGCCGAATTCCGAAAGCAGGTGGAAGGCCTCCTGGCCGCCGCCGGACGCTGAGTCTCAGGCCCTCCCGGCCCCACCCCAGTCGGCCTGCCGCACCCCACAATGGAGCGGCAGGCCATGCCCTACACCCCGCACACGGACGCCGACGTTGCCGCCATGCTCAAGACCATCGGGGCGGACTCGATCGATGATCTCTTCGTCGAAATCCCCGACGAGCTGAGGCTGAAGGGACCGCTGAACATCCCGTCGGCCCAGGATGAGCACCGCCTCGCCAAGACCCTCGGCGACCTGGCCTCGCGCAATCTCAACCTCGCCGACACGACCTGCTTCCTGGGTGCGGGAATCTACGACCGATTCATCCCGGCGACCGTCGGCGCGGTGATCTCCCGAGGCGAATTCCTGACCGCCTACACGCCCTATCAGCCCGAGGTCAGCCAGGGCTACCTCCAGACCATCTACGAATTCCAGTCGATGGTGGCCGAGCTCTACGACTGCGATCTGGCGAATGCCAGCATGTACGACGGGCCGACCAGCCTGGCCGAAGCCGCGATCATGGCCTGCCAGATCACCGGCCGCAGCCGTGTTGTAGTCAGCCAGGGGGTCCATCCCCATGCCCGCCAGGTCCTCCACACCTACTGCTGGGCGCTCGGGATCGAGGTCGTGGAGGCTCCGCTGACCGAAGGGGCCGCCCAGGACTTTTCGGCTCTGACCGATTCGTCCGCCTGTCTTCTGGTCCAGCAGCCGAACTTCTTCGGCGTGATTGAAGACATCCCGGCCGCCAGAGCCGCTTGCGATTCGACCGGGTCCATGCTGGTCGTCTCGGCAGACCCGACGGCCTGCGCCCTGGTTCCCGGTCCCGGAGGGCAGGGGGCCGACGTGGTCACGGGCGAGGGGCAGCCGCTCGGCATCCCGATGGGCCTGGGCGGACCGATGCTCGGCCTCTTCGCCTGTCGAAAGGAGCTTGTCCGGCAGATCCCGGGCCGCATCGTCGGCCGGACCACCGACGCCCAGGGCCGGCTCGGCTACACCATGACCCTCCGCACCCGCGAGCAGGACATCCGCCGCGAGAAGGCAACGAGCAACATCTGTACCAACGAGGCGCTGATGGCTCTGGCGGCGACTGTCTATCTCGCCACTCTGGGTCGCAACGGCATGAGGTCGGTGGCCGAATCCTCCGTTCGGAACGCCCAGTACGCCATGGGCCGTCTGGCCGAATCGGGGGCTTCGCTGCGGTTCCCGGACCGGAAGGTCTTCTGCGAATTCGTCGTCAATCTGCCCCGGCCGGCGACCGAAGTCCGCGATCGGCTGCTGGACAAAGGCATCCTCGCCGGACTCCCGCTGGGGCCCTATGGCGCCGGGCTGGAGAACAGCCTCCTGGTCGCCGTAACCGAACTGCGAACCAGGGAAGAGATCGACCGCCTGGCTGACGAAATCAAGGCCGCGCTCTGACGACTCACCGGCAAATCTGCTGGACATGACTCGGCAGACGGTTGGATTAACGGTTTTTTCACGGTCGGTCAGGAAGATGGAGATCGCCCCCGCCACTGGGTGGGAAGATCCTCATGAAACCGTTCCAATCCCTCTTGACCACCGTCGCTGCCCTTGCAATCGCCTCCTCGGCCTTCGCCCAGGAGGCGGTGCCCTACCGCATCGACATCGAGCACGACCTGCCGTCCGGCGTGTCGGTGACGGACTCGATCATCCTGGACACCAACCCCAATTTCAATGGCGGCTCCTCGACGTGGTCGTTCAGCTTCTCCGGGACCGGATCGTTCTCGAACCCCTTCGAGTACTCCGAGATCCCGGCCTACCTCACCGTGTTCGGACTCTATGAAGACGGCGATCAGAACACGGGCGTCACCGTCCTGGCTCGGGCCTCTCTGGCCGACCAGAACGTGGGCCTCCCCTGGGAGGATGTCTTCCTGGGCGGCTTCACGGAAGCCGAGGTGGCGGAGGCCATCACCCGGATCGTGACCGCCGACGGCGATGAAGCCCAGCTGAACGCCGGGTTCAGCGTGATCGACCCGTTCTATGCGGAAAACTTCAACCTGTGGCCGACGGAAGGCGAGGCCGGAATCTGGCTCGGCTTCAGCGATGCGTCCGACTTCGGAGCCGGCCAGTGGACCGCCACTCCGGTCCCCGAGCCTGCCTCACTGCTGGTTCTGGCGGCCGGTGCGGGTCTGATGGCGGCCCGGCGATTCCGCTCGACCAGACGAGCCTGACATCGGCGACTCGTGCCGGCACATTTGCTGGGTTTTCGGCAATCGAAAATCTGTAACGGTGATTGCAGCAAGGTTGCCGGCATACTCGCCCCGTCTCCCGACTCGGGAGCTTGAGGTCTGATTCATGAAACGTCTCCTCGCCCTTGTTTCCGCTGCTGCCCTGGGTGCGACCGCCCTGGCACAGCTTGCGATTCCCGGCCCCTTCCTGCTTGAAATCGAGCACGACCTGCCTGCTGGAGTCGATGTCGTCGAGGCGGTCATCAAGGAGACCAATCCCGACCGGACGGCGGGCTCTTCGGCCTGGTCCTTCCCGTTCTCCGGCTCGGGGACGATCGACAACCGGTTCGAGTACGAGGAGATCCCCGGCGCCCTGACCGTCTTCGGCCAGTACGAAGGCAACGGCTCCACCGGAGTCGCGGTTCTCACCCGCTGGGCCTTCGGCATCGAGGTGATCGGTGCGGAATGGGATTCGGTCTTTGGCCCGGACCTCTCGGAGCAGGAAGTCTATGACGCCATCTCGGACGTCGTTTCGGGGGACAGCGCCCGCGAATCTTTGGGGCAGGAGGTGCTGGACCGATTCTTCAACGGCAACTACGACCTCTGGCCGGCCGAAGGAGAACGGGCTCTTTGGCTCGGGTTCACCGACGCCAAGAACTTCGGCGACGGCCGCTGGACGGCGAACCCGGTCCCCGAGCCCGGGACCCTGCTGGTTCTGGCGGCCGGGGCGGGTCTGCTGGCGGCCCGGCGGCGGCGGGCCTGAACCAGGGCCCCGACCTCTCGACTGGTACGATCCTGGGGGTGAACGGCGCGCCGTCGTCCCCCAGACCCACCCTCTTCGAGAAGTCTTCCCCCGGCCGGATCGGGTGCAATCTGCCGACCGCCGACACGCCGGAAGTCGACCTGGAGGCCGCCCTCGGCCGGGTCCGTTCCCAGCTCCACCTGCCGGAAATCGGCGAGCTGGAAGTGATGCGCCACTTCGTCAACCTCAGCCGGATCAACTACGGCATCGAGGTCGGCTTCTATCCCCTGGGGAGCTGCACGATGAAGTACAACCCCCGGATCAACGAGCGGACGGCCGCTCATCCCGGCTTCACCCAACTCCACCCCATGCAGCCGGCCGAAACGGTGCCCGGCGCACTCGAGGTCATCCGGCAGGTCAGCGACATCCTCTGCGAGATCACCGGATTCGACGAGATCACGATGCAGCCCGTCGCCGGGGCTCACGGTGAAATGACCTGCCTGATGCTCATCAAGGCCTGGCACGAGCGGAATGGGGAAGGCGGCACCCGACGGATCGTGCTGGTGCCCGACTCGGCCCACGGCACCAATCCGGCCAGCGCCGCGCGTTGCGGCTACGATGTCAAGACCATTCCGACGAATCGGGAAGGGAACACCGATCTGGAGGCT
>JAKRSE010000419.1 GCA_022402505.1 Fimbriimonadaceae bacterium
CTTCCAGCCCGACCGGGTCCTGGAGGCGGTCGGCAAGATCGCCGCCTGAGGTCAAGCCGATGAAAGCCGAACACATCACCCCGTTCGTCTCGGCTTCGCTCAGCGTCATCGAAACCCTGACCGGAGCCAAGCCCCAGAGAGGGCAGCTCACCGCCCGCCCCAGCATCTTTACGACGCAGCAGGTGAACATCGTCTGCGGCATCCCCGGACAGGTGGAGGGCCAGGTCATCTACGGCATGTCCATCGTGACCGCCGACAAGATGGCTTCCAAGATGCTTGGCGCGCCTGTGGTCACCTTCGACCAGCTGGCCGCCTCGGCCATTGCGGAGCTGGGCAACATGATCTCGGGCAACGCCATGACCCTGCTCGCCGGGCAGGGCGTCTCCTGCGACATCACTCCGCCGACCATCGTCAAGGGCTCGAACGTCAAGATCTCGACCCTCGACATCCCCGCCCTGGTGATCCCGCTGCGGGTGGAAGGCGTGGGCGACCTGGAGATCAACGTCTCCATGCAGGAACGCATCCGCAAGGCCGCCTGACCGGACGAACAAAAGTCAAAAAGCTCCCGACCGCGCCGTTCTCCGGCGGTCGGGAGCTTTTTCGTGCCTCGAGAACCGCGAACCTCGGCTCAGTCGTCGTTCATCGCCCTGGCCTTCTCGATGTCCAGCTCCTTGGGAACCTGGAACCAGAAGGTGGAACCTTTGCCGACTTCGGATTCAGCCCAGATCTTGCCCATGTGAACCTGTTCGACCAGGTGCTTGACCAGGAAGAGGCCGAGGCCGGTGCCGTAGATCTTTCGGTTGTCCTCGTTGTTCACCCGGTGGAACCGCTCGAAGACCTTGTCCAGATGGTCGGGCGGAATTCCGATCCCCTGGTCTTCGATGCCGAACTTCAGCCACTCGCCTTCCACCTTGCAGTGGATCACAACGTCTCCGCCTTCCGGCGAATACTTGATCGCGTTGTTCAGGAGGTTGGTGAAGATCTGGTCCATCTTGTCCTGGTCGCCGGCGATCATGCCCGGCAGCTCGTCGTGCATGGTGACGAAGACGTGGTGCCGCGGGCTGGCCTGGTTCTGGACCATGGCGACCTTTTCCACCAGGTCGCGGATTTCGAACCTGGTGTAGTTGGGCTTGAGCGACTGGCCCGCTTCGATTCGGGCGGTGTTCAGCAGGTCGTCGATCAGGCGGCGCAGGCGGTCGCACTCGCTGACCACGATTCCGAGGAACTCCTTCTGCTGATCCTTGTCGTAGATGTCGTCATCCACTCCGTCCAGCAGGGTGCTGCTGAAGCCCTTGATGGCGGTGAGCGGAGTCCGGAGCTCGTGGCTGGCCATCGCGACGAAGTTGGACTTCATGCGGTCGATGTTCTTCTGCTCGGTGACATCGTTGATGATCACGACGAAGCCGAGGGTCCGCGCCTCTTCATTCCGGACCAGCGCGCCCTGGATGTCGTAGTGCCTCTCGGCTCCGTGGAAGTCCATCGCCAGTTCGAAGGGCGGAGATTCTCGGCCCTCCAAGCCTTCGATGATGAACTTGACCAGCTCCTCGGCCTTCAAGACTTCGCTCGGATCCTTGCCCAGCGGATTGTCCTCGACCTGGAAGATGTTGCGGGCGACCGCGTTCATCTGGATCAGCTTGTTGTTCGGGCTGATCAGCAGCAGGCCGCTCGTCAGACTCTCGAAGGTCTGCATGAGCTGCTCGCGCTCGTGCAGAACCTCCTTGTAGAGCTGAAGGTTGGCGATGATGCTGCCGACGTTCCGGGCCATGCGCTCCAGGAGCCGCACGTCCTCTTCGTTGAAATCCTCGCCCTGACGCTTGTTGAAGGCGTGGAGGACGCCGATCGTCGTCCGGTCCACAACCCGGTTCTCTTCGTCCCGCTTCTCGATGATCAGGGGCACGGTGATCCCGTTGGTCACCTTGAGCATCTGCACCATGTCCTTGCGGCTGCGAGGGTCGGTGGAGGCGTTGTGGTAGAGGGCCGGGGTGCTCTCGCGGAAGACCTGACCGGAAATGCCTTGCGTCGCCCGAACCTTGAAGAGGTCGAGCGTGTGATCATCGACCCCGAAGCTGGGCGGAATTCCGATCAGGTCGCCCGTCTCACGCTCGTGGAACATGATCGCGACCTTCTCGGCCTGCAGGATCATGGCGATGCGCTGGACGAGCCGCCGGAGGGTTGCGTCGCCGTCCTGAATCGAGGCCACTTCGACCCCTCCGCCGCTCGTGGGCGGTTCGGGGGCGGCGGCGACCGCCGTCGGGGGCTCGGCCGGCGTGGGGGTCAGCACCCCATCCGGCTGGGTGGCCGGCGAGGGTGTCTGGGCCTGAGTGGCCGTCTGCAGGGCGGACAGCTGCTTCTGCAGCTCCTCGATCTTCTTGGACAGGTCTTCCATGGTCGGGCTAGGCGAAGCGCTCAGGGCGTCGAATTCGGGCAACAAAGGAAACGGCTTCGACGCAGAACGTCGGTCCGTGCCTGCGAGAGGATACCAGAACCGGCCGCGACGCCCCTCGCTTCGACCCGGTGCTACACTTCACTCATGGCCGAGCCCCTGGAAGAGATCCCCCTCTTTCCTCTGCAGGCCGTGCTGTTTCCGCTCGCTCCGCTGGACCTCCACATCTTCGAACCCCGCTACCTGCAGATGATTTCGCGATGCCGGGAGGAAGGGTCCGACTTCGGCATCGTTCTCATCCGCCGGGGCGCCGAGGTCGGAGAGCCGGCGGAACCCCACCTGGTCGGCACCCGAGCCGGGCTCGAATCGGTGCGGCAGGATTCGCCGGGCCGCCTGAACATCCGCGTCCGCGGCGGACGCCGGTTCCGAATCCGCAGGCTCCTGGACGACGGACCCCTGCTTCGGGGCCTGGTCGAACCGCTCGATGACATCCCGGGCGAGGACGACCTTCGCCTGGCGGCCTTGGCCTCACGAGCGCGCGAGGTCGGAGAATCGTACATCTCGCAGCTCTTCGCAGGCCTCGAGCTGAACATCACCCAGGTACGACTTCATCACGATCCGATCGTCCTCAGCTTCCTCCTGGCCGCGCTGACCCCTGCCGAGGACCTGGTGCGCCAGCGGATGCTGGAGACCACCGACACCGCCGACCGCCTCGTGGAGCTGACTCGGCGGCTGGAAGAGGCGGCTCCCAAGAGCCAGACCGAACGGCTGAGAGCAGAAGAGGCCCTCGCGCGGCAGATCAAGAACTGACTTCCGACATTCCGGCCAAGGTCCTGAAGGGCGTTCAATCCGCACTTTTTTGTAAAGAAAGTCCCGTCCGTCCCCTGGAACGACCGCTGCAATCCGTAGACTCATGCGGACCATGTTGGACATCCGCAATCTCCATGCCCGAGTGGAAGAAGACGGCAAGCAGATCCTCAAGGGGATCGACCTGAAGGTGAATGCCGGCGAAGTGCACGCGATCATGGGGCCGAACGGATCCGGCAAGAGCACCCTGGCGAACATCATCGCCGGCCGCGAGACCTACGAAGTCACCGAGGGCGACATCCTGCTGAACGGCGACTCGATCCTGGAAATGGAGCCGGACGAGCGGGCCCACAAGGGGATCTTCCTCGCCTTCCAGTACCCGGTCGAGATCCCGGGCGTCAGCAACACTTACTTCCTCCGCGCCGCCCTCAACGCCAAGCGCAAGGCCAACGGCGAGGAGGAGCTCGACTCCATGTCCTTCCTCAGCATGATCCGAGAGAAGATCAAGCTGCTCGAACTTCCGAACGACCTTCTGAACCGGAGCGTCAACGAAGGCTTCTCGGGCGGAGAGAAGAAGCGGAACGAAATCTTCCAGATGGCCGTTCTGGAACCGACCCTCTGCGTCCTGGACGAGACCGATTCCGGCCTGGACATCGACGCGATGAAGACGGTGGCCAACGGAGTCAACGCCCTCCGCTCGGCAGACCGGGCCTTCGTCGTCGTCACCCACTACCAGCGGCTCCTGGACTACATCGTCCCCGACTTCGTCCACATTCTGAAGGACGGGCGGATCATCCACAGCGGCGGCAAGGAGCTTGCCCACGAGCTGGAAGCCAAGGGCTACGGCTGGCTGGAGACGGAGCCGGCGGGAATCTGAGGCCGCATGAGCGCTCTTCTGAACACCTACGAGCATCGCCTGGATGCCGTGCTCCAGTTCGCCGAAGGCCGCACGGGCGAGGGTCCCTCCTGGCTTCGAGAGCTTCGGCGCAGGTCTCTGGCCGCTTTCCGAGAGCAGGGTCTCCCGACCCCGCGCCAGGAAGAATGGAAGTACACCCCGTTGCGTGCCGTCGCCGAGACGGCGTGGGCGTCGGCCGAACCTGGCCCGGCGACGTTCGACTTTCCTCTCCCCTTTTCCGTCGAAGGCTCCATTCGGATCGTGCTGGTGAACGGCCAGTTCGACCGCAACCTCTCCGAGATCCCCACGGATTCGGCGCTCCAGATCCACTCCCTCTTCTCGGCCCTTTCGGACGCGCTGGAGCTCGTCGAGCAGCAGATCGGAAGCCTCGTGGCCACCTCCGATTTCCCGTTCGCCGCCCTCAATTCCTGCCTGTTCCATGACGGGGCCGTCATCCACATTCGGGGAGAGGTCGAGCGGGTCGTCGAGCTGATCCACGTCTCGTTCGGCTCCGGCCAGGTGCTTGCCCCCCGAGTCCTGATCGTGGCGGAGCCGAACTCCAAGGCCCGGATCACCGAAACCTACGTCTCTGCTCCGGACGCCGGGAACCTCGTGATCCCCGTCACCGAAGCCCGGATCGCCGAAGGAGCCGAAATCGAACACGTCCGAGTCCAGGACGAGGCGACGACCTCGCATCATGTCGGCCTGTGGGAAGCCCGGCAGCAGGCGGATTCCACCTACCTGGCCTACAACGTCGCCTATGGAGGCAGCCTCGGCCGGCTCGACCAGAACATCTTCATCGCCGGAGAGCGCTGCACCACTCGGCTCGACGGCGTGGCGGTCGCCCGCGGAGCCCAGTTGCTGGACAACCACACGAAGCTGGACCACGCGGTGCCGAACTGCAACAGCTTCGAGGTCTACAAGCAGATCGTCG
>JAKRSE010000420.1 GCA_022402505.1 Fimbriimonadaceae bacterium
CTGGGCGCCGGAATCCTGGTCGGCCCGTCTGGCCGCTCTTTTGGACGACCCTGCCCGGGCCGAGGACCTGCGGCGTCGGGGTCGGCGCCGCCTGGCCGACTTCAGCTGGCAGAAGACGGCGGCGGCAACCTTGGAGGCCTGGAGGGCGGCCGCTCGGGAGGCCAGGTAACCTCTGCACCCAACCGCGATGAACGTTCTCGTGCTCCACGGACCGAACCTGAACCTCACCGGATTTCGAGAGCCGGAGCTCTACGGCCGGAAGAGTCTCGGCGAGATCGACGACCTGATCCAGAAGACGGCGCGGGAGTTGGGGATCGAGTGCCGCATCCTGCAGTCGAACCACGAGGGGGTGCTGATCGACACGATCCAGGAGCACCGATCCTGGGCGGAGGGGATTCTGATCAACCCCGGGGCGCTGACCCACACCAGCTACGCCCTGCGTGATGCGCTGGTCAGCGTCCGGCTTCCGGTCGTCGAAGTTCACCTCAGCAACGTTCATGCCCGCGAGGAGTTCCGACGGACGTCGGTCATCTCGCCGGTCACCCTGGGCCAGGTCGTCGGCTTCGGGGAGCAGAGCTACCTCCTGGGCCTGCGCGGCCTGCAGAACATCATCAAGAGCACGTCATGACCCAACCCCTGCACAGACTCCGATCCGCTTTGGCCGCCGCCGATGTTCCGGCGCTGCTCGTGAACAGCCGGGCCAACGTCCGCTGGCTGACCGGCTTCAGCGGGAGCTTCGGCATGGCCCTGGTGACGGCGGAAGAGGCGGTCTTCATCACCGACAGCCGCTATGCGATCCAGGCCGGGGAGCAGGTCGTCGGCCTGCCGGTGGTCAGCTTCGGCGCACCGAAGACGATGAAGGATGTCCTGGCGGAGCAGCTGGCTTCCCTGGGGGTGGATCAGATCGCCTTCGAGACCTCCAACACCTTTGCCCAGGTCCGCGACTGGGAGCGGGATCATGCCGGGGTTGCGTGGATTCCCGCCCCGAACCTGCTGGCCCCGCTTCGGCAGATCAAGACCGAGTCGGAAGTCGAGAAGATTCGCGCCGCGTGTCGACTGGCGGATGCGACCTTGGAGCACCTCCTCCCCCGCATCCAGCCGGGGGTCGCGGAGATGGATGTCCAGATCGAGCTTGAGTTCTATCTCCGCCGACAGGGCTCCAGCGTCTCGTTCGAACCGATCGTTGTCTCGGGTCCGAATTCCGCCCGCCCCCACGGCAAGGCGACCGACCGGCGGCTGCAGTCCGGCGACTTTCTGACCATCGACATGGGCGCGTGGGTGGACGGCTATGCCAGCGACATCACCCGCACCTTTGTCATCGGCCGAGCGGACGACAGGCATCGGGAGGTCTACGGGCAGGTTCTGGAAGCTCAGCTCGCGTCCATCGAGGCCCTGAAGCCCGGGACGACCGGGGTCGAGGTCGATCGGATCGCTCGGGAGGCTCTGGACCGTCGAGACCTCGCCCGACATTTCGGCCACGGCCTCGGTCATGGCCTGGGCTTGGAGGTCCACGACCCCGGCTCGCTGAGTCCCCGCAGCCAGGATTCGATCCTGCCCGGTCAGGTCTGGACGATCGAGCCGGGGGTCTACATCGAAGGCTACGGAGGCGTCCGGATCGAAGACGACGTGCTGGTGACCGAGACCGGCAACGAGATCCTGACCTCCTTCCCCAAAGACCTGATGGAGCTGGGATGAGGGCGCGGCCGGTTCTCGTCGTGGATGACGCGGCGGTGGATCGAAGGCAGGGAACCCTCTCCCTGGAGGTCTTGACCGGCGACGCCTATGCGGTGATGGGACCGCTGGGGGCGATGCACTCCGACCTGCTCCGTCTGCTCGCGGTCGATGGTGACATCGCCAAGGGGCAGGGCCGGGTGTTTCATGCCGGGAGGGTCGTGCTGGTGGAGCCAGAATGTTCGGACGGTCGCCTGACGCCTCAGCGGCTCATCCAGCCTCTGGGGGCCGAGCGCGGGCTGCAGGTGCTCCAGGGCTTAGGCCTGGTCGGTCTGGAAAAGCTGAAGGTTTCGAGCCTGGTGGGTTGGGACCGGGCCGCCTGCGACCTGGCGGCGGGTCTGGCGGAGCGGCCGGATGTCCTTCTGGTGGCGGGCTGCCTGCTGGACCGCCTGGACCCGTGGCAGCTCCCCGCCGTTCTTTCGCTCTTCGATGATCTGCGGGCCGAGGGGCTGGCGCTGCTGGTCGAAACCGCCCGTCCGGACATCGCCGAGGCGCTGGAAGGACTGATCGTCTTCTCGCTCGACGGCCCGGTCTTCGCGGGCCTGGTCGAGGAGCTCCTGGAATCCGAAGAGGACCTGGAGTTCCGGGTCGAAACCGACGACCGCTCGGCGGCGGCTCAGCTTGCCGGAGCCTTTGCCGTCCGAGTGGAACAGACGGCCGAGGGAATCCGCTTCTCGGCTCCCGGCGGGCAGGAGCAGGCGGCCCGACTTCTGGCTCAGGGGTGCGGGACGATCCGGGCCGTCGCCGTTCGCCGACCGACCCTCAGCGAATGCCTGCTGGGTCTGGTCGAGCCAGTTCCCGGATCATGAGGTCGGCCAGGGCGTCCGGGTCCTGAATCCGGCAGCGGTGGATCTGGCTGTAAGGGCAGTTCCGCTCCGGCCTTGTGGCGACGAAGACGCTGTAGCTGGGGAGGCCGAGCGCGGCGGCGATGTGGGCCGATCCGGTGTCGCCGGAGAGCTGGCCCACGGCTCGGGAGATGAGGGCGACCAGCTCGGCGGGAGATGTCCGGCCGATCAGATCGACATGGCTGCCCAGCCCGGCATTCACCACCTCCTCCATGGCGCGACGATCGGACGGCGCCCCGACGAACACGGTCTGAAACCCCGCATCCCGAACCCGGCGGCAACAGGCAGCCATGGCGGCGGGGGGCCATCGCTTGGCCGCCTGGGCCGAGGAGGGGTTGACGGCGACAAACGGTCCCTGAACGCCGGCACCCGCCAGGAGCTCATCCATTCGGGCGAGGTCTTCGGGGGACGGCATGAGGCCGAAATCGGCGGGGCCATCCGGAGCTCCGGCGGCCCGAGCGACATCCAGGAGGCGGTCGACCACATGGAGACTGGTCGGGTCGGGCCGGATCGGAGTCGTGAAGAGGCCGGCCAGTTCCCGCTGCCAATGGAACCCAAGCCGCTCCTTGCAGTCGGCCTGACCGATGATCCAGCCGCTGCGGAAGAGTCCCTGAAGGTCCAAGCCGATGTCGAACCGGCCGAGAGAGCGGGCCAGGGCTCGGTCTCGCAGCGGATGCCCCGTCGCCTCCTCCACCCGGTCGACCCATCGGCAGAGCCGGACGAGCGGAGCCCAGCGGCGGCTGCAGACCCAGACGACCTCCGCCTCCGGGTCCATGCGCTTCAGGGCGGCGGCCACCGGGAGGGAATGGATGACGTCGCCCATCGCCGAAAGCCGGGCGATCAGAACCCTCATCGCAGGGCCTCCAAGGCCGCTTCGATCACCTCTTCCGCCGTGATCGACCTCTGGTCGGGACTGCCCTTCAGAGTCGGACCCCGTCGCCCCACGGCCGGTACCGCTCGGGATCGGTCGCGCCGAAGAGGCTGATGAGCGGCACCCCATAGGCGGCGGCCGCATGTCCGGTTCCGGTGTCGGCGGCGATGTGCAGGCGCGAGGCTCGGACGGCGGCCAGGCTCTCCTCCAGGCTCGCTCGGCCGACCAGACTCTGCACCCGGTCCAGGTCCGGATCTCCCGGCCCGCCGAGAGCCACGACCCGACGGCCGGTCTTCGTCAGGGCGTCGGCGACCTTCTGCCAATCCTCCCTCGGCCAGGTCTTGTGGGGGCCTCCGGCGCCGGTCTGCAGGGTGATGGGAGCTTCGCCGGCCTCCCAGGCCTTGGACTCCTCGGGAAAGGCGGGCATGGGCGGCCGAGCGACGAAGGGGATGTCCCTCCAGGTTCGAACCAGGACGATCTCCCGTTCGATGACGTGCCGATTCTCCGGACCGACTTGGGTCGGCGGGGTCAGGGATTCGGCGAATCGGTCCCGGATGCGCAGGCCGGCCAAAGCGAAGCGCTCCCTCGGCCCGGCGAATCGGAGGCAGAGGGCCGTCTTGGCATACCCCTGAAAGTCGAATCCGACATCGAACCGTGTGCGCCGGAGGTCGAGAAAGAATCGGAGCATCGGCATGAGGCCGCCGGAGCTCTGCCGCTTCTCGCGCGGCACGATTCGGGGCCTGGCAAGGTCGCCGGCAACCACCGCAGCGCATCGAGGCTGGATCGCCCAATGGATTTCGGCCGATGGATGGAGGGCCCGGATTCCCGCCGCCGCCCACGCGGTCATGATGCAGTCGCCCATGGCCGCATACCGGACGATGAGGACCTTCAGAGCAGTCCCTCCCGGCGGGCAGACCGCCAGCGATCGTGGAGCCAGAGCCACTGTTCCGGGTGTTCGCGGATGACGGACTCCAGCCAGGCATGGATCGCCCGCATCGTTCCTTCGCCTCGCGGGCCTTCGACCGGCTCGGGAACGAGCGGATCGTCGAACCGGATGCGGTAGCGGCCGACCCCGACCCGCACGCAGGCGACGGGGATCACGGGCGCGCCCGACCGTTCCGCCAAGACTCCCGGCCCCAGCACGGTGCCCGCCGGATGCCCGAAAAAGGGGATGTAGATTTCCTGCGAGTTCTGGTCCGGAAGGATGCCGATCAGCTCGTTCGCCCTGAGCCGTTCCAGGATGGGCCGGGCGGCATTGCCTCGGGGGATCACCCGAGTCCCCGGACCCTGGCGAAGGCTGTTGATCAAGTCGTTGATCTCCGCCTGATTCGCATCCCGCGCTACGACGCTCAACGGGACTCCGCGATGGCTCAACCAGGCGGAGATCCGCTCCCAGTTCCCGAAGTGACCGGTGATCATGAGCGCGCCTCGCCCCTGGGCCAGAGCCTGCTCCACATGGTGGAAACCCTCGACGACGGTGGTCTCTTCCAGGCGCTCGGGAGT
>JAKRSE010000421.1 GCA_022402505.1 Fimbriimonadaceae bacterium
TGCCGGCAACCGGGCCCATGGCATAGCCTCCCAGGCCGTTGGTCAAGAGCCACTCGGTGGACTCGGAGACCGACAGGTCCCGGCATCGCATCGCATCGATCACCCCTCGCATTGCAGGCTTCATTTTAGTCGGAGAATGGGCATCCTGCAGAAACCGGACCCTTTACCGGCTTCCGAAAGCCGCAGATCGGGCATGAAAGGAACGGTGCCGAATCGATGTTCGGGCCGAGTGTGAGAATCATGGTAATTTCAGAGGCCAAAGGTTTTGTGGGCAGCCTCGTTGAGCTCGCCTATCAGGACCGAAAGGGAGAGGAGATTCGCAGGGAGGCGGAAGTTTTCGACGTCGGATTCGTGCCGTTGTACGGACCCTGTCTGATCACGGATTTGGGAGAAATCCGTCTGGACCGAGTGCTGTCCTGCGTTCATGCGCAGGCAGCCAAGGCAGCCTGACCTCGGCGGCTCGCCGCTGAAGGGAGCGCCCTCCACCGTCGCAAGACGGCGGGGGGCGTTCTGCATTCGGGTGGCACAATGGAAGGCCATGGACCTGCCCACCCTGGAGGACATTCGTCAGGCCGAAGCCCGCATCCGTGGATCGATCCTCCGGACTCCCCTGCTCCAATCCTCGCATCTGGCCGAGCGCGTGGGGGCGGACTCGCTCCTGCTCAAGGCCGAATGTCTGCAGCAGACCGGCTCGTTCAAGTTTCGGGGCGCGTCCAATGCGGCCGCTCGGCATCTGGCCGAACGCCCCGGCCGAGGGATCCTCACCTTCTCAAGCGGGAATCACGCCGCCGCCCTGGCCCGAGCCGGCCGGGAGCGGGGCCTTCCGGTCACGGTGGTGATGCCTCAGGATGCACCGGAGGTGAAGCGGCGGGCGACCGAGGGGTACGGAGCGCGGGTCATTCTTTACGACCGGGATGAGCAGAGCCGAGAGGCGCTGGGGGCCGAGCTGGCCGAGCGGGAAGGCCTCGATGTGATCCCTCCCTACGACCATTCCTGGATCATCGCCGGAGCCGCAACATGCGGGCTGGAGATTTCGGAGTGCCGGCCGGACGTGGTGGCGGTCTGCCTGGGCGGTGGCGGTCTGCTTGCGGGAGTCGCCCTCGCCCTCACCGAGCTGGACCCCGCCGTCCGAGTGTATGGCGTCGAGCCGGCAGCGGGCAACGATGGCGAGCGGTCGTTCCAATCCGGGACCCTGCAGACCGTTTCGAACCCGAAGACCCTGGCCGACGGGGCCATGACCCCTTCGCTCGGTCAGCGGAACTGGGAGATCATCCGCAACAGAGTGACCGGGATCGTCTCGGTGACCGATGAGGAACTTTTCGAAGCGATGTGGCTCTGCTGGACGCGGCTGAACCTCATGGTTGAGCCCACCGGGGCCCTGGCCCTGGCCGGCCTGCTGACGGGTCGGGTCCCCGCCGGCCCGCGGACGGCGGTCATCCTGACCGGCGGCAACTGCGATCCCGCGCCGCTGATCGACTGGGGTCGCAGCCGCGGGTTGGTCTGAGGCAAATGAAGACGCCCGCCCCCTCGTGAAGGAGCGGGCGGACGTCTTGAAGGGCGAAGATCAGCGCCAGTCGAGAGCCGTGACGTCTCCCGGGCTGTTCGTGTAGGGCCGCAGATCGGTGCCGTTGCGCAGAACGTTGACCGCCTGAACGACGCCGCCCACCAGCCGCCGGAACATGACCCGACCTCCATCCGGCGAGATGAGGGCCCCCCAGCCGTTTTCCACAACCCGCGTCAGGTTCGTCCCGTCACGCCGGATGCTGAAGACGCTGGAGGCGGTGCCGCCGTCCCGTCGGGAGATGAACAGCGAGTCGTTGGTCTCCCAGCTGATGCTCGCGACGAAGGGGGTGTCGGTGAGGAGCGGGGTGTCGGCGCCCGTGGTCAGGTCGTGAATTCGGTACTCGGACGAGGTTCCCCCGGCCGGGCGCCAGTAGGCCAGCCAGCGGCCGTTCGGCGAGATGGAGGGAGACCTCGGCGAGGCGGCGACGCCGGGAACGAGAGCGTCGCCCGTTCCATTCACGTTGATGACCCGCATTTCTGAGGCCGCGGCGTCACCCCGGACGTAGTAGATCTTCGTGCCGTCTGCCGAAAACGCCAGACCAAGCTCCTGCTCCGGAGTGTTGGTGACCCGAGTGATTCCGGTTCCGTTCGGGTTGATCGTATAGATGTCCACCTGTCCGCCACGCTCGGCAAGGTAGGCGACCCGGCTCCCGTCATGAGAGAGGACCGCTCCGTACTCGGCCTCCGCAGTCCGGTCGAGCCCCAAAAGCGTCCCGGTGTTCACGTTGTTGATCGTGATGTTCCGGTTGCCGGTCTCGGAATCCGAGAACACGATGAGCCCAGACGGCTGAATCGTGGTTCCGCCCGTACCGCCGCATCCCGCGATCACTCCCATGACCGCCACAACAGAAAGAAGTCCAATCCAGCTTTTCATGCTCTGCCTCTGCAAAACGCCTCCGGCCCGACACCCATTGCAGGAATCGGGCCATTGGCCGCTTCTTTTGCTCAATCCAGGACGCGGATCTTGATGTTTCGGAAGGAGACGGAATCTCCGTGATCCTGGAGGACGATCCGTCCCTTGCCGGCGCGGCCGAATCTCGGCCAGGATGCGAACTTCGAGCCACGCAGCAGCGCCTCCCATTCCGGCGAGCCGAGACGGTACTCGACCGTCTTGATCCCGTTCATGAAGTACTGGACCAGGCCGTCCTTCACCCGGATGCGCACCGAATTCCAGCGGCCTGCTTCCCGGACCAGATCTCCCCGGCCCGCGATCAGGGCGTAGTCCGACCCGGCCGCGGTGAGGGGGTTCCGGCCGTCCGGATGTCGGGCGTTGTCCAGGATCTGCATCTCGGGTCCGGTCTCGTAGGCGGGGCGACCAGAGGCGGAATCGGCATGCCAGAAGATGCCGCTGTTGCCTCCGGGGCCGACCTTCCAGTCCAGCACGAGCTCAAAGTCCTCATAGTCCTGGGGCGTCATGATGTCGCCGCCGCCGATTCCCGGGGTGAGGGTCAGGGTTCCGTTTTCCGCCGACCAGCCTGCTCCGGGACGCCGGTCGCTGCCCCAGGCCATCCAGGGCTCGACCGACTTTCCGTCGAAGAGGAGCTTCCAGCCGTCCCGCTGTTCCGCCGGAGTCAGGGTGTTGTGGACCGCCTGGGTTGAGGAGACGACCCGCTCAACCTTCGGGCTGATCCGGTTGAGGGTGTACCAGGCCTCCGTCGTCCAGATGACCTCGCCCGAACCGGAAGCCAGGACGGGGTCGGTGACGATGTGGACGACTCGGTTCTCTTCAAGCCCTTCGATCTCCAGGAAGGCCTGCCGCCGGCCTGCGCCGAAGGTGACGGACTTCACCTCAAGCCGTCGCGGATCGACCTTGGGCCCGCCGTATTCGACCGTCGGCACATAGCGGAAGTCATCGACCCGCCAGTCTTCCGGCCGGTCGCCATGCCCCGCCAGAACCGGCTGGGTGAAGGTGACCAGGAAGCCGTTCCGCCGGGATTCCACCGAGAGCATTTCGAACGGCACCTTGCCGTTCCAGACCATCCGCTGGAGGCCGAAGCGCTCCTTGCCTTCCTGACCCCAGTTGCCGGTGGAACCGATTCCGCCGACCACCAGGCTCCGGCCGTCGGGAGCGACCCGCACCCGGTTGACCCCGCCTTCCAGCCCTTGGGTGAACCGGAAGACCACGCCCTGTCGGACGCCCTGAACGACCTCGGAGAAGACCCGCTTCAGGCTGCCGTGGGTCACGTCGCCGTGGACCATCTGGTCCCGGTAGGGGCCGAAGTTGAACGGCGTGATCTCACTCGGGCTGTTGCCGATCTCGTTCTGCGGAAGCCAGACCACCGGAGGCACCTCGGGGGTGTCCTTGCGGCCGACAGGATCGACGGCGCGGGAGCCGTAGAACGCCCCCTCCTTCAGCATGACGACCTTGGAGCTGGGAAGCCAGTCGCCCTGGTTGTCGGTGATGTAGATTTCGCCGGCGGTTCCGAAGCCGATCCCGTTGGGGGTCCGCAGGCCGTCGGCGATGAACCGGACCCGGCCGTTCATGTCGATCTCCATGACCTTGCCCCGGTCGGGATTCTGGGGCTGGGTGGACTTGCCGCCCGGGTCGATGGCGATGGCGAGGTTGGCATAGAACCGGCCTCGGTGATGGGTGAGCCCGAAGGCGAACTCATGGAAGTTGGACGTGACTCCCCAGCCGGTCGCAAGGGCGTAGTGCCGGTCGATGATCCCGTCGCCGTCCAGGTCGTCCAGGCGGGTCAGCTCCTGCTTTTGGAGCACATAGATGCGGCCGCCGACCACCGAAATGCCGAGCGGTTCGGCGAGTCCGGCGGCGATGCGAGTCACCTTGGGTCGCGGCTGGAGGCCGAGGGCGTTCTCCACGACATAGACTCCGCCATCCGGCTCCCAGTTGCACACGACGATCTTGTCGCCCAGAAAGTCGATGCCGCCGACTCGGGGCCGGAAGGTTTCGGGTCGGATCGTGACCAGGTCGAAGGCGGGGTGGACCGAGGTCAGCGGGGTCCGGTCGCCGGGTCGCCGGACTTCGCCGGTCTCCAGAATCTCCTTGAATCCCGGTGCGGTCACCTTCACTTCCCCGCCGCGAGTCGAGAGGTTGGCCGAGGGGACGAGGGTCCACTCAGTGGCTCCCGGCGGCATCCATTCGAGCCGGAGGACATTGTCGACCGTCGCTTCGAAGTACTCGATGAAGATGGGATGGCGGCCCGCCGACAGGCGGAACGAGCCCTCGGCCGGGGTCGCCCCGTGCAGCCCGTCGTGATCGACGATCACCTCGTCGCGAAGGCTGAAGCGGCTGCCGTCGTCGCTGATCAAGCGGAACCGGTAGAGGCCGTCCGTCGGGGCGATCAGATCGCCGGTCAGATGGACCAGGAAGTTGTCTTCCAGCCCGCCGAAATCAGCCGCGGTGGAGAGGTTGACCTG
>JAKRSE010000422.1 GCA_022402505.1 Fimbriimonadaceae bacterium
ACACCGACCTGACAGGGGCGGAAAACGCGGTCTTCAACTCGATGATCCTGGGGTTGAGCCGTCGCGAGGCCGAGGCCCGACTGCCGAAGATCATCGCCTTCGCCGAGCTGGAGCGCCACCAGGACGCCCCGCTTCGAACCTACTCCAGCGGAATGCAGGCCCGGCTCGGCTTCTCGGTCGCGGTCCATGTGGACGCAGAGATTCTGATCGTGGATGAGGTTCTGGCGGTCGGAGACTACGCCTTCGAAGCCAAGTGCCTGCAGACCCTCGCCGACTTCAAGGCGGCCGGCGGGACGATCCTCTTCGTCAGCCATGACCTGGATTCGGTCCGGCGGGTTGCCGACCGCTGTTTGTGGCTGGACAAGGGCCGAATCCGCCAGGACGGCGATCCGGAGTCGGTCCTCACGGCCTACCTGCAGGGCGACTGATCAGCGGGCGGCGTGGAGACAGTCCTTCATCGCCGCGAAGATGATCTGTTCCACTTCATCCGGTCCGCCTTCTACATTGAATCCGGCTGCGTTCCGATGTCCGCCGCCTCCGAATCGGTTCGCCACGGCGGCGACGTCGTAGGGTCCCTGACTTCGGAGGCTCCCCTTGAAGCGTCCGGGGGTCTTCCCTTCCCGCATCACCGCCGCGATCTTCACGCTGTCGATGCTGAGGATCTCGTTCACGATGCCTTCGGTATGGTCGTCGCCCGCCTGGAACCGCTCCAGATCGTCTCGCGTGATGACCGACCAGGCGATCCGGCCGCCTTCGGCGATCTTCATCCGGCTCAGCCCGAGCCCCAGGATTCGGACCGCCGCCTCGGACCGCTTCAGATAGACCTCCTGAGTGATTCGGGGCAGGTTCGCCCCAAGCTCCAGCAGAGCCGCCGCCAGGTTCAGCGAGCGCGGCGTGGTGTTCGGAAACCGGAACGATCCGGTGTCGGTGGTGATCCCGGTGAGCAGGCAGTCGGCCATGTCCGGCGAAATCTTGAGCTCCGACTCCAGGAAGAGGTCCGCCAGGATCGCGCACGTCGCGGGAGCGCCGGTGTCCACGATCCGCAGATCACCGGGCTTCTCGTTGGGAATGTGGTGGTCGATCACGACGAGCCGGTTCAGGTCGGCGAAGCGGTCCTCCAGGCTCCCCAGGCGCGCGAGTGAATCCAAGTCGAGGATGATTCCGAGATCGGCATCGTGCTGCGGCGACTGGCGGATGGAATCGACCTTCGGGAGGAACCGGAGGGTCGGCGGCGCCGGATGGTGGCAGAGCAGTTCGTAGGAGGCTCCCATCTGGGCGAGGGCCGATCCCATGGCCAGCAGCGAACCCAAGGCATCACCGTCGGGGTTGAGGTGGCTGGCGACCCAGACATGCCTCGCCTGCTGCACCTCTTGCCGGAAGCGGGGCCACTTGTCGCGAATCGCCTGCACGTTGGCGGAGGGCTCCGGCATCCTCTTCAGAATACCTGCGGAACGGCCGGGGGGTTAGAATTCAAAGTGATGGCGGAGGAACTCGAAGAACGGATCGCGGGCTCCCTGTCTCGGATCGAATCCCGGCTGAATCTGCGGCTCCCGGCCCAGACCCGAGATTGGATCCATCGTTCCCCGCATCCCGGGCAGGCGGCCGCCGGGTTCGAGCGCTGGATCCGGGAGACCGCCTCGGCCACCAGCATCCTGGAACAGATGACCGCACTGCCCCGGACGGCCGAGCTCTTCTTCCGCATTCTTGGCAGCAGCAGCGAGCTTTCTGACGCCCTGGTCCAGAACCCGGAGATGGCCGGGCTGATCCTGGACCCCAGCGAGGTCGGGCGGCCGTTGGATCCGGTTCGCATCGAGGCGGCGGCCCGAGCCCAGATGAAGGCGGCGATCAGCTTCAGCCACCGTCTCGACCGCCTGAGGATGATCCGCCAGCAGGGCCTGATTCGGATCGCTTCGGCCGACCAGTCCGGGCTTTGGGGGCCGGAAGAATCCTGGACCGCTCTCAGCCTGCTGGCCGACGTGCTTCTTCCCCTGGCGCTCGAGACGGTCTGGGAGGACTTCGCCGCCGATCGGGGCCTCTCGCCGGACTGCCCGATCGGGGTCATCGGCATGGGCAAGCTCGGGGGAGGAGAGCTGAACTACTCCTCGGACATCGACCTGATCCTCATCGGGCCGGACGGGGCGGAAGAGACGCTTCAGAAGCATCTGGAGCGGGCGGCCGGCCGATTCCTGAAGGCGGTGAGCGACCGGATGAGCCGCGGGGCGCTCTGGCGGGTGGACATGCGGCTGCGCCCCTTCGGCCGCTCCGGTCCGCTCGTCGTCAGCCGGGAGTCGATCACCGCCTACCTGGAACGCTATGCCGAGCCCTGGGAGCACATGGCCCTGATCCGGTCGCGGTCCATCTGCGGGCCGGAAGGTCAGGCCGAATGGTGGGACGCCCTTCGGGACCGAATCTGCTTCGGCCGGCCACGAGGGGACTGGCAGATCGACTCGATCCTGGCGATGCGGGGCCGGCTGGAAGGCCTGGTGGAAGGGGACGATCTGAAGCGGGGCCCCGGCGGAATCCGGGACGTGGAATTCGCGGTCCAGGTTCGGCAGCTGATCCACGGTCCAGCCTACAAGGAGCTCCGCGGCCGGCAGACCCGCCCGATGCTGGCCCGCCTCTCCGCCCTCGGCCTGATCTCGTCGGAAGCGGCGGCCGACCTGGATGACGGCTGCCTCTTCTTGAGGGCGGTCGAGCACCAGCTCCAGGTTCAGCAGGGCAGCCAGACCCACCGGCTCCCGGAGGCCGAGGCCGAGCGGGAGACTCTGGCCCGTCGCCTCCACCTGGCCGACCGGGCTGAGCTGGAAGCCCGGCTGGACGAAACCCGCGGACGGGTTCGCCGGCGCTACCTGGAGGTCACGGCGGCGGCCCCTCGGCCGTCCCCCAGGGAGGAGATCATGGCCTGGTGCCGTTCGGACGGGCTCGCCGCCTGGGTGGACCGCCTGACCGACCCCGGCCCGGTCTGGCAGGCGCTTCTGGAGAACGAGTCGAGCCTCGACCGATTTCTGCAGGTTCTGTCTCAGGCGCCGGCTCTGGCCGGGATCCTCGCCCGTCGCGAGGCGGTCACGGAAGAGCTGATCAGCGGCGAAATCCAGGAGGAACCCGGAAGGCTCCACCGGTTCGACGGGCGAACGCTGAAGCTTCGTCATGCCCGAGCGGCGGCGCGGCAGGCCCTCGGATTCGGCAGCTTCGGAGACGAATGGTCGCATGATATCGACCGGTTGATCGGCTTTCTCTGCACAGAGCATGGATATTCCGGCGGAGTGATCGTGCTCGGGAGCATGGCTTCGCGAACCCCCGGCCTCCGCTCGGACCTGGACCTGGTCTTCCTGGCGGAGGATTCCCGACAGGAGCCGGCAGCGGCGGCGGTCGTCCGGGCGCTGACCGACCTGCGGACGGAAAACGTTCCCTTCGAGACCGACCTCCGCCTGAGACCGGAGGGCCGGAAGGGCGCCCTGATCTCCACGCCGGACCTGCTGGGCCGCTATGCCCGCGATCGCCGAGAGGCCTGGGAGAGGCTCGCTGCGGTCAGGCGGCGCCTGGTCTTCGGCGACTCGGCCTGGGATCGGCTGTTCCTGGAGCACATGGTGGCGGGGGAGCCGCTCCGAGAGGTTCGGGCCGATCTGAACCGCATCAAGCGGCGCGTGGAGCAGGAGCGGGCGATCCGGTCGGCGGAGGGGTTCGACGTCAAGCTCGGCCCC
Source organism: Fimbriimonadaceae bacterium (assembly GCA_022402505.1). Classification (GTDB taxonomy): domain Bacteria; phylum Armatimonadota; class Fimbriimonadia; order Fimbriimonadales; family Fimbriimonadaceae; genus JAKRSE01. Next base: position 3,702 of record JAKRSE010000422.1, read on the forward strand.
GGAGGACTGGATGACGTGAACTGGACACTGCAGTCCTCGTGGCTGGATTCCCCGGCGGGGCTGCCGGAGGTGCCGGCCCTGGAATCTCTCGCCGCTCGCCGGCCGGGAGAGCTTTCGGAAGCGGATGCCCGATTCCTGGCATCCTGGGGCGACCGGCTTCAGCAGATCCGCCTGAAACTTCAGCTCTCCGGCGTCGAACCGGAACTGGCCTCGCGGGATACAATGGCGGAGTTCGAGGCGGACCGGCAGCGCTGCCGGAAGCTGCACCTGGCCGCATTCGGCCGGCTGGACGAGGAATAGGACGATGCTGGAAGCTGCGGTTTTTGTGGTGAGCTTTCTGATCGGCTCGATTCCCTTCGGACTGCTCATCGCCCGGCGTCAGGGCGTGGACATCCGTCAGACCGGCAGCGGCAACATCGGCGCGACGAACGTCTGGCGCACTTTGGGGCCCAAGGCGGGCTCCCTCGCCTTCGGCCTCGACGTGCTGAAGGGATTGGTCCCCGCTGCCCTGGCCCACCTGGTCGCTCCCTATGCCATCGATGCGCTTCGGGCCGATCTGAGCCTGCTGGCCGGCGTTTCGGCGATCCTGGGGCACGTCTTCTCTCCCTGGGTCGGCTTTCGCGGCGGCAAAGGGATCGCGACGGGTCTGGGGGCCCTTCTCGGCACCGCTCCGTTTGTCGGCCTCGCCGGGTTCGCGGTGTGGTGGGGAGTCATGTTCATGCTTCCCTATGTCAGCGCCGCGAGCCTGGTGGCCTGCGTGGCGGTGGTGGCATTCGGGTTCCTGCTCCGCCAGACACCGCTCTTTTTGATCATTTACGGCGCCGTGGGCGTCTTTGTCTACATCAAGCACATTCCCAACATCAAGCGGCTGATCGCGGGAACGGAGCCTGCGTTCCGGTTCGGGTCCTCCCGATCTCAGCCGGAAACGCCGACCGAGGAGCCACGACCATGAGCACCCTCCCCCTGGATCAGGCCATCCGGGCGAACCCGACCGACTTTCTGGGCGCCTGCGTCATTTGGATTCCGGCGGCGGCCTGGTGCGTGCTGCTGATCAGCTGGATGGTGCAGGGCGACATGGAGGTTGCTCCCGGCCTCACCTTTCTGGGCGTGGTCATCACCCTCATGGTCTTCGCCGCGAACCCGCCCGCGCCGGGGATGGGCGGGCTCTTCGTCCTGGCGATGTTCGCCCTGGTTCTCGCCTTTCCGATCATGTACTG
>JAKRSE010000423.1 GCA_022402505.1 Fimbriimonadaceae bacterium
GGGCCGGGGTAGAGGCCCGTGGTCATTTCGTCGAACTTGGTCAGGCCGGTCTGCAGCCCGCGGATCGCCTGGCCCGAGGCGACCATGCTGTCCAGCTGGTCGCTGAGCCGGTTCCCCAGGTCCTTGATCTCGGTGAAGTCGCGGCCGATCCGTCTTTGGCAGGCGTTGAAGACCTTCTGCTGAGCCCGCTCCATCTTCTGGTCGATCTCCAGGTTGGGGTCTTCCACGATCTCCGGAATCTGGCGGCCGGCGGCCAGCATCTCCCGCAGGATCGCCTCGTCCAGCACGAGCTTTGCGTACTCGCCGGCGTTCTTGGCGCTGGGGACGACCTCCGGCAGCTGGTGGATGTAGTCCGCGCCGCCGACCGATTCCAGGTCGCCCGCCTTGGCCAGGCTGTCGCGGACCGTCAGCGGGTCCACCGCGCCCAGGGTCTCATGCAACCGGACGATGGCCTCGAAGATCCGCCGGTGGGCGGAGATGAAGAAGTCATCCTTCTTGATGACCGCCCGCACGTCGTCGATCGCCCACCGGCTCAGCATCATGCTGCCGAGCACCGCCATCTCGGCGTCAGGGTTGTGCGGAACCTTGAGATCGTGGGCGGGGCTCTTCATCGGCTCTCCGATTATGCCGCCCGAAATCGCACCGACCCGCCCGGACCTTTCCCCATTTCCACAGGTCGAAAGAACGGGATCAGTCGGAGTCCTTCTTGCGAGATCGTCCCCGGCTTCCCCCGGTCACTGCGACCAGGGCCAACAGAGACAGCCCCGAGACTCCCATCGGAGCGATCAGCGGCTTTTCGACGCGGCGTCCCGAAACCTCGCGGCCGATCAGGGTGGAGGCGATCATCCCGGGGACCTGCTCCTGGTCTTCCAGATGCTCCTTCACACCGAACATTCCGACCCCGATCCCCAGGCCGAAAAAGACCATCAGCGGAATCTTCCAGGCCGCCCGATCCGCCAGGCCGAAGAGGCAGGCTCCGACGGCGAGCAGACAGTAGACGATCGGGACCCAGGCAACCGGATGCTCCGCGAGGACCTCCCGATGCTCGAACCGAATGTCCACCGCGAAGACCGCAAAGCCCGCGACAGCAATCAGGAGAAACCAGGCGTCCTTCTTCACCGTCGCGAAATCCTACCTGGAATGCTCCTGGAGCTCCTGTCGGGCCAGGCGTGCTTCCTCAAGTTCGTGACCGACCTGGTTCAGCCGCCTCGTGATCTCATCCGCCTCGGATCGGTGGATTTCAGCGTCCACCTCCAGGTCAGCCTGTCGATGGGCGGAGTCGGCGCGGGCGAGGGCGATGCGGCCGAGGGTGTGGTCGGCGGAGGCGGCGAGCTGGAGCCGGCCCTTCAGCTCATCCAGTCGGGCGAGATCCGCCGAGACTTCCGCCGACCGCCGGGTCAGTCCCTCGAGGTCCTCGACCAGCTCGGCCCTCAGCCAGAACGCCTCGCGGAGCCGCCCGTCCCACATCGCCTCCTCCCTCGGATCGGCATCCGCCGAAGCGTGGATCAGCCGGTGAATCGTCTCCTGAACGTCCTTCAGCGCGAGCCGAGTCTGCTCGACCTCCATCTTCAACCGCGTCGGGAGGTCCTCCTTGACCTCGGTCAGAACTGAGACTGGCTGGGCGACTGAGAAGCCGGCCTGCGCAGACTTCCGGGCAAGGATCAGGTGCCAGAGCCCGGCGCCGAGCATGAGATGGAGGGCGATGGCCCCGGCCAAAGAGACAGCCACCTCGGGCGTCACACCCCAGGCTCGGTAGGCGACGAAAAAGACGGCTGCCGCCGACCCGAGTGCCGGCCAGAACCCGGCGGTCCGATTCTGCTGCCGGAGCACGCCTCCGCTCGCGATGGTCAGCAGGGCAAAGCCCATGGTCAGCCACATTTCCATCGGCGCGAGACCGGGATTCGCGAGAAACAGGTGATCCGTGGCGACCACGGCCGCGCCCAGAACGGCCCCAACCGCACCTCCCCAGGCGAGGGCTCTCGAAAGACCGGCGGGCTTCTCGGCGCTCATCCACTTGGCATGACGTGATCGGAGTCGTGCCGGTTTCAGGCATCCGCCTATGCGGTCCAGACCCTACAGATAAGTCTCGAAGGGATCCGGCATCGGGAGGTAGGCCTCGCCGGCCGAGACGCCCAGCCAGTCCACCGAATAGCGGGGCCGGCGGCGTGAACCGAGGATCTCGCGGATCGCGGCGGACCTCCCGGCGGCGCGGGTGTTGCCCGGCGGGTCGGCCATGGCGTCGATCACGTCCAGCTCATCCACCACCGCCCGGACCCCCTCCATCGACTTCCAGCCGTGGAAGAGCGAAGTCTCCGGGTCGATGTCGTGGTACTGCATGTCCACCGAGTGGAGCGCGTCGTCGCTCCATTCCAGGCCCTCCTCGGCGCGGTACATGTCCAGAATCCGACGCTTGGCCACCCAATCCACCCGGTCCGCAAGCTTCATCGGATCGGATTCGAGTCCGTCCAAAATCGACTCCCATTCGTTGAGAATCCAGTCGGTCTCGGAGCTCTCCCCGCGGTAGATCTGAGCGAGGGTCAGGTACTCCCGCTGGAGGTCCACGGCCCCGATCTCATCCCCTTCCGAGGTTCGAACCCGCCACTTCCACGTCGGGTCGCGGCTCACATCACGCAGGGCCTTCAGCGGCGAGGCCAGGTCGAAGGAGTGGTCCAGGAGCCCGTCCTCGATCAGCCGCAGGACGAGGTGGGTCGTGCCGATCTTCAGGGCGTAGGCATGCTCGTTCTGGTTCGGCTCGCCGAAGAGTATGTGCAGGCGATGCCTTCCTTCATGGGCGTAGAAGTGCTCCCACTTGGGGTTGATCAGGGCTCGGTTGAAGCGGACTCGGCCGGCGATGGTCCGCAGGATGTGGTCGGCACGCTGGCTCAGCTGGAACTCCACGTCCGGGTCGGGGATCGCCTGGTAGATCTGGTTCGACCAGATGTAGTCGATGGGAAAGGCCTCCAGCTCGGCCCGGGTCGGAGCCCCCGTCCCCACGAGGATGTGCCCTCCGACCCGCCCGACCCCGGCGAAGATCTGTCGGGTCACCAGGAAGGGAAAAAGGAGCGGCGCATCGTGGGTGAAGAAGTCCTCGCTCATCTTCACGAGGTAGTTCTCGTGGCAGCCAAACGTGTGGCCGTAGAAGTGGTCCACCGAATTGTTGTAGACGCTGACCTGATCCTGAATCCCGAGGTCCTTGATCGCCCGCAGGATGATCCTCTGCCCGGCCCGGTCCTGAGCGATCAGGTCCTTCAGGGTCTGCGTCTCGGCGGTCGCGTACTCAAGGTGGTCGCCGACCCGGTCGATGTAGAGCCGGCCGCCGTTGATGAGAAACCCTCCGGTCTGGGCGGGTTCGAAGACCTCGTCCCGCGCCTCCTGATCGAGCAGTCCCAGCTTCTGCTCATAGAAGACGTGGTCCTTCAGCAGTTCGACAACGGCCTCGGGCCGCAGATCGTCGTCGCGGACCAGACAGCCGAATTCGGTCTCGACTCCGAAGATCCGCGCGCCGGGGAGCTGGGGCATACGCGGTATTCTACGAGTCCAGACCTGCAGACATGGCCGGAAACCCGCCCGACGACCAAGGAGAGCTTTCCCCGCGAAAGGAGCACATCCTGCGCGCGGTGATCGTGGAGTATGTTTCGGCTGCCGAGCCCGTCAGCAGCGACCATGTTGCCGACCGCTACCGCCTCGGAGTTCGGAGCGCGACGGTGCGGGGAGAGCTCGCCGAGCTGACTCAGCTGGGCTTTCTGGAGCAGCCGCACACCTCGGCCGGCCGGATTCCCTCCGATCTCGGCTACCGCTACTATGTGGACCGCCTTCGGAGCCGGACCCCAGCCTCAGGTGCCGATCGATCCGCCATCCGCTCGGCTCAGGACGACGACGAAACCCTCTCGGAGATCCTCAGCGAATCGACCCGAATCCTCGCCCGCCTAACCCGCCTCTGTGCGGCGGCGGCGACGATGAAGGATTCGACCGTCGCGGTGCGGCAGGCTCTCCTGACCGCCGTCGGTCCGGGCAGGGCCATGCTGATCCTCGTGCTGGGCAACGGCCACGTCGAAAATCGGATCATCGAAATGCCGCCGGGCACCACGCTGGAGCAGATCGGCGGAGCGAACGACGCCTTGGCGGCCAACGTGGTCGGAAAGACCCTCGGCCAGCTCCAGCGCATCCGGCTCGATTCCGGAGAGGCCGGTCCGGCCGACCTTCTTGCCGGGCTGACCACGACCCTCCGCTCCGCCGCCCGCGACCTGACCCGAGGCCATTTCGTGACCGCCGGGGAGGAGTACGTCGTCTCCCAGCCCGAATTCCTTCGCAACAGCGAGATCAGCGCCCAGGTCGTCTCCGGTCTGGAAGACGAGGCAGGCCTGCGTCAGGCGGTTCTCCAATCATCGGGCGAAGAGACGGTGACCATCGGCCGCGAGCACAAGGACTCGGCCCTTCATCCGCTGGCGATCAGCCGCCGAATCTTCTTCATTCGAGGCAGCGAGGCGGGCGCACTGGCGATCATCGGCCCGACCCGTCAGGACTACGACCGCTCGCTCGCCCTGCTCGAATACACGGCCGGAGCCATCTCTCAGACCTTGAGCAAGATCTTCGATTGATCCGGCCCAGCTTGGAGGCGGTTCCGAGGGCTAAAATCGAGGGATGCCCGTGGAGATTCTGATGCCCGAACTCGGCGAGTCGGTGCATGAGGGAACCGTCACCCGATGGATCAAGCAGGTCGGGGACTTTGTCAAGGAAGACGAGCCGGTCGTGGAGATCATGACCGACAAGGTGAACACCGAGCTGCAGGCCCCCGCCACGGGCTGGCTGGTCAAGATCGAGATTCCCGAAGGTTCGGAGGTCGAGGTCTTCAAGGTGATGGGCCTGATCGAGCCCGACGCCGGCGACCGCTCGGTCCAGGCCGGCACCCGC
>JAKRSE010000424.1 GCA_022402505.1 Fimbriimonadaceae bacterium
TCGACCTTGAAGGGGCACATCCCGCCCGGGGGCAGAGCCTTCAGCCGGTCGGTCGGGTCGAGGGTCTTCAGGTTGATCCCGACTTCGAACCGGGTCGCGGTGGCCGGACCGATCAGGGCGAACTGCTTCTTGCGGCGCAGGCTCACGTTGGCCTTCTTGGGAGCGATTTCGAACTCGCCGAACTCCAGAATCCGAGCCATCAGGGCCTCGTGGATCGGGCGAAGAGCGGCCTTCTTGCCGGCGTAGATCGCCTCCAGCGGATCCGCCTCTTCCGGTTCCGACTCGGCCTGCCTCCAAAGGTGAACCAGAGTGTTGGCGTCGCCGTGTCCGATCCCCAGGTTCTCCATCGCCCAGGTCCGAAGCTCGCCATGCTTGGCCAGACCGGTGCCGGCCAGCCTCTCTCCGAGTTCGGCCAGGCTCAACCCGGTCTTTGCCTCGATGTTCTTGATCTGAGTCTCCAGGGCCTTCTGTAGCGCGTCAGACATTGCCAGGGACTTTACCCCCTTGATCTCTCCGGACAAGAAACGAACTGCGGCGGACGAATCGGCGTCTGACAGGCAGGGAACAGCCGATGAAGGTTGCCGACCGAGCCTGGCCTCTGCTCTGCACGGGGTCGATTCTGCTGGCGGGATGCCTGCCCGCCACGGTGACGAGCGCCGACCCGCCGCCGACCGCCGCTCCTGCTCAAATTGAAGCTGCCGGCCCCCTCTTCCTGGATGGCTTCTTCATCATCGGCGTCTTCTCCCAGCCGGTGGAATCCTTCGGCAAGTGGAAAGCCCGGGGGATCAACACCATCCTGGAGGTGCCGCAGAACCACGATCCCGCCGCCTGGGATCGAGCGGCTCAGGCGGCCGGTCTGCGGATCATTCGCCGGCCTCTGGCCAATCCCCGAGCCGACATCGGCCGACGCGACCTCCTGGCCTGGTCGCATTGGGATGAGCCCGACGCCGCCGGCCGCATCTTCGAGTGGACGCCCCTCTTCGAGCGGACGGCCCGGGAATGGCGGGGGATCGACCCGAACCGGAAGATCTTCATCAACTTCGCCGGGCCGGACATCTCCTGGTTCACCCAGCAGCAAGATTCCTACAGCCGGAACTATGCCTCCCACTACCCCCGTCTTCTGGCGACGGCCGACTGGGTGGCGAACGACCTCTATCCTTCCGGCGGCTACCTGAACCGGGCCCACGCCCCCAGGCGCGGCGACATCACCCTGATCGGAGAGCCGATCCGAATCCTGCGGCAGATGACCGACAAGCCCCAGTTTGCCTTCATCGAAGCGAGCGAGATCGAGCAGGGGAACGTCGCCGGCGCCCGAGCCCCCACGCCGCCGGAGATGCGGGCCCAGATCTGGTATGCAGTGACTCTCGGGGTGCGGGGGCTCTTCTACTTCCCGGCGGTGGTGGGCACGCGGGGCTTCTCCTTCGATGGTGCGACGCCGGACTTGGTCGCGGAGATGACCCGGCAGAACGCCCTGCTGTCCCGCCTGGGGCCGATCCTGCAGTCCGAGGTCGATCCGAAATCCATCCAGGTTCAGGCTCCCGCCCCGCTGGCCGTCGGCTGGCGTCGCGGTCGGGACGCCGACCTGGTGATCGTGGTGAACACCCGGGGTCAGGCCGTGCGGGGCGCGGCGATCTCGGTTCGGGGAGTCCGAGGCAGCCAAGCCACCGACCTCGCCACCAACCGCACCCTGCCCATCCAGAACGGAACCATCACCGAAAACCTCGACCCCCACGGAGTCCGGCTCTATCTTGTTGCCCGGTGACGGCCTCGCAACGATCTCGTGACGGCGTTCTCGTGATTCAGTGGTCCCGTCGATTCTTGCCGATGCCGAGATACGCACAGATTGCTTCGATCAGACGCCCGCGAAGCACTTCGGGGCTTGGCGCATGGGTGAAGCAGCCGGGGAGCGAGGGGACCTCGGCCCAGAGACGGCCGTCGGGCTCAGTGTGAACGATTGCGGTGAACACGAGTCCTTCCTTCATTCTGGCATCCGCCGGAGAGCCTTGAGACGACAGAAACAGTCAGGGCCCCTGCCTCAGCTCACGGAGAGAGGAGGGGCCCCGACCTGGGAGAAGCGGCTGAAGCCGACTTAGCCGCCCTGGAGCAGCGAGAGGACGCTCTGCTGCATCTGGTTCGCCTGGGCCAGGACGGACATGCCGGACTGGCGGAGAATCTGGACCTTGGTGAACTCGGTCATTTCGGCGGCGATGTCGGCGTCGCGGATCGCGCTCTCGCTGGCGCTCATGTTTTCCTGAGCCACGTTCAGCGACCGCATCGTCGATTCCAGGAAGTTCGCCTGGAAGCTGCCCAGGTCGCCCCGGAGCATCGAAAGCTCGTTGATCGCTGCGTCGATGATGTTGATCGCCTTCTCGGCGCCCGGCCCGCTGGTCAGATCGACCGTCGCCAGGCTCTCGGTGGAATATGCTCCGGTGCCCAGCTTGTCGGCGGCGATGCTCGGCATGTTGAAGCTGGCGCTCTGCTCGCTGTTCGGCCCGATCTGGAACCGCATCGTGCCCACCTTGGCGGTGCCGATCACGGTCAGAGCGGTCTCGGCGTTTCCGGCCGTGCTCAGGTTCAATCGGCCGCCGTCCTGGCTGCTCAGGGTCAGGCCGTCGATGCCCGGTCCCTGGCCGCCGGTGAAGACGGAAGTCGCGGTCCCGCCGCCGACCTTCTGGGCGGTGACGTTGAAGACCGCATCCACGCCGTTCGAGGCGTTGGCGGTGGTTCCGCCGTTCAGGATGTTGCCGCTTTCGGCAAACTGGATGGAGGAGTTCGATCCGTAGCGGGTCGCGGTGAGCGAGACCTGCACCGGACCGCTGCCCGTGATCTGGGCCGTGACGCCCGTGTCGGCTGCCCGCCCGTTGATCTTGGCGACCAGGGAGCTGACCGTGTCGTTGGCAGTCGCCTGGATCGTGACGCCGTTGATGACCACGTTGCCCGCCGTCACCGATGCGCTGGAATCAGCGAAGGTGGTGGAGAGGGCTCCGGTGGTGGCCTGAGTGGCCGCCGTCACCCGCTGGATCGAAATCGGGCCGTCCGCGACGACCTCGCCGCCCAGAGAGTTGCCCAGGTAGACGCCGCTCACCAGGTCCGGACGGGTGGTGCCGATCGACATCCCGGCCGCGCCGTTCAGCAGCTTCTTGGTGCCCCACTGGGTGTGGTCGGCGATCCGGTTGATGCTGTCGATGGCGTTGCGATAGGCCGACTGATTGGCACGAAGCTGATTGGCATCCACCACGCCGGTGTTCGCCGAATGGATAGCCAGAGCGCGAAGGTTGCGCAGGAGACCCTGGACCTCGTCCAGTGCGCCTTCCGCCGTCTTCGTCATGTTGATGGCGTCCTGGGCGTTCCGCACGGCCTGCTGGATGCCGTTGATCTGGCTCCGCATGCCTTCGCTGATGACCATTCCGGCCGGATCGTCTCCGGCGGAATTGATCCGAAGGCCCGTGCTCAGCCTGGTTGTGACCTTCGACATGCGGTCGTCGGTCATCTGCAGATTCCGCAGGGCGTTCAGGGAAGAGATGTTGGTATTGATCCTCAGGCTCACAGGCGCTCCGTGTCCCTGCCGATGGTCCCGAAATTCAGGCCCCGGCACTTTTACAGGGAAGATCGTCGGGCGGATGTGGAAGAACTGGAGGCCGGATTTTCAGCGCATCTCAAGAATTCCGCCGAAATCCCCTGGATCCGGGTTCAACGCAGGTTCTCGAAGGCGGGATCGTAGGGAAGATCGAGGCCCTTCACCAGCTGCATGACCTTCTGCAGATCGTCCTTGACCTTGCTGGAGACCCGCACCGCCTCGCCCTGAATCTGGGCGTTCGCCTTCACGCCGCTCGCCTTGATCTGCTTGACCAGGGCCTTGGCCTCGTCCTGGGCGATCCCGTTCTTGAAGGTCAGCTTCTGCCGAACCGTCACTCCGGCGCCGGGCTCGATCTTGTCCTGCACGATTATCTTGTAGGCGATCCCGCGCCGCTGGAGCTTGGTGATGACGATGTCCCGGACCTGCTCGAGCTGGAACTCGTCGGCCGCGGTCAGCTGGATCTCCTTGTCCACCAGCTCCATCTTTGCCGGCGTCCCCTTCAGGTCATAGCGGTTCGCCAGCTCCTTCTCGGCCTGGCCCGCAGCGTTCTTGACCTCCATCTGGTCGACCTTGCTGACGATGTCGAAGCTGAATTCGGTGGCTGCCATGGAAAAAGCAAGCGTACCGGAACGGTGGCGTGGGGTGGCGGACGATGGCTTACGGTGGCTAACGGTGGCTTACGGTGGCGGACCATGGCTGACCATGGCGGACCATGGCTGCGGGAGCTTTCGATGGCATGCAATCGTCAGCAATCGTCCAGCCATAGTCAGCCATCGTCCAGCCACCTCCGCCATCGTCCCTACGCATCCCGCGGCTTGGGGGGGCCGACTCGGGGGACGAAGAGGACCCTCCACCAGAGCTTCCGCTTGTCCCAGGCCACCTTCCAGGCGCCGATGCTCAGGATCAGGAGAGCCGTCCAGATGATCAGCCGACCTCCCGCGCCGACGCGGTTCAGGAAGATGCACATTGACTTGGCCGCTCCGCCATAGTGCTTGTGGAAAAAGAGCTCCTTGCCTCGGTTGTAGCGGGCCACGGTCTCCCAACGGAAGAGCCGGCTGGAAGCGCCGAGAGCATGCTCGAAGACGGCGTCCTTCACCCAGTAGATGCTGCCCAGCCGGCCCATCCGGTGGCAGAAGTCCGTGTCTTCGCAGTAGAGGAAGAAGTCTTCGTCGAACTTCAGGTGCGGCTTGAAGAGCATGGCCGCCCCCATCACCTGTTCCACCTCGTGGATGTTTCCCTGGGCCGACATCAGGCGCTGCGTCTCCCAGTAGGGGCTCAACGGCTTGGCCCAGAAGAAGAGCTTCTCCAGCCCGGTCT
>JAKRSE010000043.1 GCA_022402505.1 Fimbriimonadaceae bacterium
TGACGCCGGCCCAAATGCGCGAGTCGCTTCGGAAGCTGGTGGCCGACGGGGCCAAGGGCCTCGTCTTCGACCTTCGCGGCAACCCCGGCGGATTGCTGGAAGCGGCGGCAGAGATGCTCGGCGTCTTTGTCGAGGATCAAGTGGTGGTCGAAATGCGCGGCCGGAATGCCGAGGTCACCCGGGAACGGACCCCCAGCGGCCGGCTGATGGACCTTCCGACCCCGGTCGCCATTCTGGTCAACGAGGATTCAGCCAGCGCCGCCGAGATCTTTGCCGGCGTGCTGCGGGACTACGACAAGGCCTTTCTGGTCGGCGAACACACCTACGGCAAGGCGAGCGTCCAGAACGTGATCCCCCTTCGAGACCGCGCCGGGGCCAAGATCACCACCGCGAAGTACTTCCTTCCCAGCGGAGCGGACATCAGCCGGAAGATGGATGAGGACGGGGTCTATGTCAGCGGCGGCCTGAAGCCGGACATCGAGGTGGAGCTGGAGATCGTGCCGGATGTCCGCCTGGGCGAGCCCGGCCGAGATTCCCAGCTGGACCGGGCGATCAAGGAGCTGCAGGCTCGACGACCCTGACCATCGACCACTTGGCGGTCACGACCTGATCGACCATCGGCGCATTGACCATTCCGGTTTCCACCCGGATCGGCATCCCGGTGGCGATCTCGATCCAGGCCGTTCCGGTGGACGTGCCCGCCTCGGCCGCCCGCTTCTCCACCACTCGGAAACGGATCTTGGCGGCATCCATGCCCAGTGCGGTCTCTCGGTGGACCAGCTCGAACTTCGCCTCGATCGGCTGGGTGCCGCGAGCCGGGTCGGCCGGGACGGTGACGGTCCAGGCATCCCCCACCCTCACCGGCTCGGTCGGCCAGATCATCGGATTCAGCGTCTGCAGCCGGTAGTCCGCCTCGGTCACCTGTTCGCCTTCGATCTTCCAAACCCAGCCCGAGGGGCGGTAGAAGGTCGTCGTCGGCCCGACGTTTTCGTAATTCACCTCCTGGCCCGCATGGGTCAGGACCGCTCCGGAATGCTGAGATCGGACCGAGTGCCCCCCTTCCCCGCGCTCGGCGACCGTCTGCTCGATCAGGGCCCGGTAGGTGAGATCGGCGTCCGAAACGGTCAGGCCGACATTCAGCTGGAATCTGGCGGCGAAGCCGGCGGGGGCCTTGAAGCCCAGGGTGATCGGGTCCGACTTGGGCGCGGAAGTCTTCACGACCGTCACCAGGGGCACCGCCTCTTCCGCAACGAAAGGGGCGGGCAGGGCCGCAAGGGCCCAGGCGAGGGACATCATGCCTCCCATTATGGACGCTTCGGAAGATGATGAGACGCACGGTGGTCAGCCTGGACTGCGCCCAGACCCTGCTGGAGGTGACCTGGGACCCGGTCCGTTTTGTCATGGATCGGACCCGAGAGTTGGGTCTGAACCTCCCTTCCGGAGCCGGAGCCGACCTGGGGCGGCGTCTGCTTGCCGGAGCGATAGCAGCCGAACGGGCCTCCTTCGAAGGGGGCGAGGCGGGGATGGACGCCTGGTGGCGGAACCTGGCCGAAGGCTGGCTCGCCGCCTACGGATTGGGCGGCGAGACAGACGCCCTGATCCGCCGATCCCAGGAGGCCCTCTACGGCCCGGACTCCCCGGTCTACCGGCTTCCCGCCGACACTCTGCCCGCGCTGGATCGGCTGCAGGCCGCGGGGATGAGGCTGGTCGTCGTCTCGAACTGGGATGCCTCTCTTCGCCGGACCCTCACCGCCTTCGGCCTGGACACCAGGTTTCAGGCGATTCTGGCCTCGATGGTCGTCGGCAGCGCCAAGCCGGACCTCGACATCTTCCGCCGGGCCGAAGCCGAAATGGGAGCCGGTCCGGAGGAGTTCGTCCACGTCGGCGACCACCTGGAGGAGGACGGCGGGGCAGCGTCGGCGGCCGGCTGGGGGTTCGTCCACATCGACCGATCCGAGGGACCGATCCGAACCCTTCTCCAGGCCGCCGATCTGATTCTGGAGGGGCGGGCGTGAATCTGGCCGACTTCGACTACCACCTCCCTGAGGAGCTGATCGCCCAGCGGCCGATCGAACCCCGTGACGCCTCGCGGCTCCTGCATCTGGATCGCCGGACCGGGGCCGTGAGCCACCGCAGCTTCCGCGATTGCCTGGAGATCCTTCAGCCGGGCGACCTGCTGGTGATGAACGACACGATGGTCTCGGCTGTGCGGATCTTCGGGCGTCGGCCGACCGGCGCCCGGGTGGAGGCCCTCATCCATCGGGAGGTGGAGGGAACGGACGAGGTGGAGGCCCTGACCCGTCCGGCGAAGAAGCTGCGCCCCGGCGAGACGATCGAGTTCGAGGGCGGATTGGCCGGCGAGGTGACGGCCGATCTGGGCGAGGGTCGCAAGCGGCTGCGGCTCTCGGCGTCGCGGCCGTGGCGGCAGGTTCTGAAGGAGATCGGCCAGGCTCCCCTGCCCGGCTATATCCACGAGCCTCTGGCCGACCGGGGACGGTACCAGACCGTCTACGCCGAGAATCCCGGCAGCAGCGCCGCGCCGACCGCCGGGCTCCACTTCACCGCCGATCTCCTGGCCCGGCTCGCCGAGAAGGGTGTGGAAACCGCCCGGGTGACTCTCGATGTCAGCACCGACACTTTCCGGCCCATCACCGCCGAGAACCCCGCCGATCACCGGATGCACGGCGAGACCTGCCGTCTGCCCACCGAAACGGCCGAGGCGGTGGCCCGGTGCCGGGGCCGCGTGATCGCCGTGGGCACGACGGCGGTCCGGACGCTGGAGAGCTTCGCCGTCGGCCCGCGCCGGCTGGAGCCTGGAGAGCAGCTGAGCCGCCTCTACATCCGCCCCGGGTTCGAGTACCGGGTCGTGGACGGGATGTTCACCAACTTCCACATGCCCCGAACCACGATGCTCCTCATGCTCTCGGCCCTGGCGGGTCGGGAAAGGGTGATGGAGGCCTATCGGTAGGCGGTCGAGGAGCGCTACCGCTTCCTCTCCTTCGGCGACTCGATGCTGATCCTGTGAGGCCGCCGGCCGGGTTCACGAGTTCGCCTCCGGCTCACGCGTTCACTCGGCCTGCCGCGCCGTGGGCGGCCCCATCTATGTGCGGCAGCTGAAGCAGTCGATGGCCTCACGCGTTCACTCGGCCTGCCGTGCCGGAGAGCGGCCCCAGCCCGCGTGAGCCGGCGGGGCGGGGCGCTCCGTAGACCCCTCCATGCCTTCTGAGTTCTCCCGCGCCCTCGTCTGGCTTCGGCGCGATTTGCGGCTTTCGGATCATCGGGCCCTGGCCGAGGCGACTCGGCGGGCCGATTCGGTGGCCGTCGCCTTCGTCTACGACACCGAAATCCTCGATTCCCTGCCCCGCGACGACCGGCGGCTGACCTTCATCCAGGCCTCGCTCGACGAGGTGGATCGCGGGCTGCGGGCGCAAGGGAGCCGGCTGCTGGCCCGCCACGGCAACCCGCTGGAGGTCATCCCTTCCCTGGCCCGAGAGGTCGGCGCGGAGGCGGTCTTCTTCAGCCACGACGACGACCCCTACGCCCTGGCTCGGGATGCCGAGATTCCGAATCGGCTCCCCGGCGTCGAAGTCGTCTCGCTGAAGGACCACCTGATCTTCGAGCGGCGGGAGGT
>JAKRSE010000425.1 GCA_022402505.1 Fimbriimonadaceae bacterium
CTGGCTCTACATCGAGATCCTCCGGCTCATCCGCAAGCTGGCGTCCCGCTGAGGTTCCCGGGGCCGTTGGCTCCGGAACGTAGAATGGAGTCGGTCGAAGCATGAACCTGGACGTCACCTATCCCCGCCGGAAGACCGTCACCTGCCGGGTCGGCAGCGTGAGCATGGGTTCGGATCACCCGGTCGTGGTCCAGAGCATGATCACCGAGGAAACCCGGAACATTCAGGCCTGCGTCGAGCAGATCGTCGCCCTGGCCCGCGAGGGCTGCGAGATCGTCCGGGTGACCACTCCCTCTCTGGGCGAGGCCTCCTGTCTGGAAGAGATCAAGGCCAAGGTGCGAGAGGCCTACCGGGATGTCCCGATGACCGCCGATGTCCACCATCAGGGCAGCGCGATCGCCGTCGAGGCGGCCCGGTTCGTCGAGGAGATCCGGATCAACCCGGGCCTCTTCGTCTTCAAGCGGCACGGCACTCGGGGCGAAGAGGTGAAGCAGGCGGGCTACGACTTTCGGGGCCGGGCCGAAGAGGCGACGGTGGAGGATCTCCGAGCCGAGCTCGCCTACCGGCCGGAGGAATGGGACGCCGAAGTTGCCGCCGTCGAGGAGGCCCTGGTGCCGGTCATCGAGGCCTGCAAGCGGCACGACCGGGCGATGCGGATCGGCGTGAACCACGGCTCCCTGAGCGAGCGGATGCTCGTCACCTACGGCGACACGCCGGAGGGCATGGTCGAATCGGCCATCGAATATCTCAAGCTCTGTGAAAGGCACGGATTCACGAACCTGAACATTTCCGCCAAAGCCAGCCGAGTCCAGGTCATGCTCTCGGCCAACCGGCTGCTCGTCAAGCGGATGAATGAGGAGGGGATGGCCTACCCGCTCCACCTCGGCGTCACCGAGGCGGGAGACGGTCAGTACGCCCGGATCAAGTCCACCGCGGGGATCGGCACGCTGCTGGCGGAAGGGATCGGCGACACGATCCGGGTCAGCCTGAGCGAGGATCCGGCGAACGAGATTCCCGTCTGCTATGAGATCCTCCAGGCGCTGGGCCTGCGCAAGACTCAGGTGGAATACATCGCCTGCCCCAGCTGCGGACGAACGAAGTTCAACCTGCCGATCGTGCTGAACGAAGTCCGGAATGCGACGCGGCACCTGAAGGGGCTGGACATCGCGGTCATGGGCTGCATCGTCAACGGCCCCGGAGAGATGGCCGACGCCGATTACGGCTACGTCGGCGCGGCGGGCGGCAAGATCACCCTCTACCGCAAGCGCGAGGTCGTCAAGAACGGCATCCCCCAGGAGAAGGGGGTCGAGGAGCTGATCGCCCTGCTGAAGGCCGACGGCCTCTGGCAGGACCCGCCGGCCGGCCAGGAGCCCCGAAAGACCACTCCGCTCGGCATGGTCGGCGGTTGAGGAGGCCGGATGGACGTCCGCAAAATGCCCCCGCATGCGGCCAAGTGGTTCATCGGCGCCATGATCGGCCTGGGAACCTCGATGGTCCTGCTGGTCCTCAGCATGCTTTTCATGGACATGCCCGCCGTCCGTATCGGCCTGATGGCGGCTGCCTTCTGCGACCTGATCTTCGGCAGCGTCTGCTTCTACAAGTTCTGGCGGATTTCGCAGTCCGCCTGATCGGCCCGATCAGACCAGGTCGCAGGCGTCCTCGGGCATCCACCCGCTGGGATGCCCTTCCCACTTGACCGAGCAGCCGATCGGGTTCGTGAGCGGCACCGCAACCGGACGGCCGGCAAGCACGTCCTCGAGGGCGTTCTCCAGGTCGTTCACCGTCATCTTCTCGCTCTCCCGAGGATTGTCGATCCCCCGGCCGCAGTAGACGAGCTTCCGAACGCGATCAAAGACGTAGAAGTGCGGCGTCTTCAGGGCTCCATAGGCCCGGGCGACCTCCTGGGAGGCATCCTGAACGTAGGTCCAGGGGAAGTTCTGTTCGGCCATGCGCCGGACCATGCCGTCCCAGTCATCGTCGGCATAGACGCTCGGGCTGTTGGAATTCACCGCCAGGAACCCGACGCCGCGAGGTCCGAACTTCTCGACCGTCGCCCGGGTCACTTCGTCCGAGCCCGTGACATAGGGGCAGTGGTTGCAGGTGAAGAAGATCACCAAGACCTGCTCCTGGTCGAAGTCCTCCGGCCCGACCGTGCGGCCGTCGGTGGCGGGCAGCTGGAACGGCACCAGGGCGGAGCCGAGCGGGAGCGTGAAGGGGGCGGACATGACCCCATTTTGGCACGCTCTTCGGTAAGCTGACTTCGTGCTTTTCGGCAGTCTGGCTTCGATGGTTCTCGGCGGACAGGCTCAGGTGCTCCGGCTTCCGGCCATCCTGGGCGACAACATGGTTCTGCAGCGGAACGCTCCGGTCCCGGTCTGGGGCTTCACCGCTCCGGGCCGGGTGGTGACCGTCCGCTTTCGGGGCCAGTCCAAGCAGGTGACCGCCAACGCCCTCGGCCGCTGGGAGGTCCTCTTCCGCGACCTGAAGCCGGCCGACGGAGCCGAGATGGTCATCTCCGACGGCGTGACCGAGCGGACGTTGCGGAACATCCTGGTCGGCGATGTCTGGCTGTGCAGCGGCCAGTCGAACATGGAATGGCCCGTGGAGCTGGCCGACAACGCCGAGACCGAAATCCGCAACGCCAACTGGGACCAGATCCGACTCTTTACGGTGGAAAAGAACGCCAACTCCCTCTGGGAAGGCGACGTTCAGGGCCGCTGGGTGATCTGCACCCCCGAAACAGTGCGGCGCTTCTCGGCGGTCGGCTTCTTCTTCGGCCGGGCTCTCACCCAGTCCGAGGGAGCCCCCATCGGCCTGATCAACTCCAGCTGGGGCGGCACCCCCGCGGAGGCCTGGACCCCGGCTCAAGACCTCCGCAACGAACCGGAAACCCGGCCGATGATCGAGCAGTTCGACAAGGCGGTCCAGGCGATCCGAGAGGCCGAGCCAGAGATGGTCCAGCGGATGCAGGACCTCGGTTCCAGTCGGGTCGCCGATCCGGGCGACTCCGGATCGCCGAAGGGCTGGAACCTGGCCGACTTCGACGATTCCGCCTGGAGGACCGCCAAAATGCCCCAGCTCTGGCAACAGCTGGACGGGATGCAGATCAACGGAGTCGTCTGGTGGCGAAGGTCGATCGACCTCTCGCCGGCTCAGGCGCAAGGTTCCGCCGTTCTGGAGCTGGGCGCGATCGACGACAACGACGTGACCTGGGTCAACGGGGTGCGGGTCGGCGGGATCGGTCCAGAGACGACCGGTGCCTATGCCAAGAAGCGGGTCTACTCCCTGCCCGCCGGGACCCTGAAGCCGGGCCGAAACGTGATCGCAGTTCGAGTCCACGACGAGATCGGCGGCGGCGGATTCAGCGGGGCCGAGTCGGAACTCGTCCTCAAGACCTCCGCCGGAAATCTGCCCCTGGCCGGACCCTGGCGGTATGAGGTCGAGCTCGCCGTGCCCGTGCCTCCGACCCTCTCGGTCAGCCCCTGGAACCCCAATGCGCCGACGACGCTCTACAACGGGATGATCCGGCCCCTCGTGCCCTTCCGGCTGAAGGGGGCGATCTGGTACCAGGGCGAGAGCAACGTCGGGCGGGCCCGCCAGTACAGCCGCCTCTTCCCCGCCATGATCCGAGCCTGGCGGCGCGAATTCGGGGGCGACTTCGCCTTCCTCTTCGTCCAGCTCGCCAACTTCCAGGCCCGTCGAAGCGAGCCGGGCGAGAGCGCCTGGGCCGAGTTGCGGGAAGCCCAGGATGCGGCGCTGGGCCTGCCGAACACGGGCCGCGCCGTGATTCTTGACATCGGCGATGCCGACGACATCCACCCCCGAAACAAGCAGGATGTCGGGGCCCGGCTGGCGATGGCGGCCCGGCTGCTGCTCCATCCGGGGTCCCAGCCGGCGGGCTCCAGCCCGGACTTTGTGCGGCTCCAGCGCGGCAGCGGCTCGGTCCGGGTGATCCTCCGTCACGCCGCCGGACTCCGCACCACCGACGGCCGCGATCCTGTGGGGTTCGCGGTCAAGTCGGCGGGAGGCGAATGGGTCTGGGCCGAGGCGAAGATCGTGGGTGAGGCTGTCGAGCTGCGGCATCCGGAAGGCGCCGAGATCACCGAAGTCCGCTACGCCTGGGCCGACAACCCGGCCGTAAACCTCGTGAACGGCCTCGGCCTGCCGGCCGCGCCCTTCCGCACGGATCGGCCCCGAAACTGAACCGTCTGCCCCTCCGAGCCCGGAGGGGCAGACGAAGCCCTCAGCCCTCGTTCGCCCAGGCGACGACGTCGGCCTTGAGCGAAGAGAGGCTTCCCTCTTCGATGTACATCATGTGGCCCGCCGGGTACTCGCGGATCGTGATGTTCCCCGCGAGCTCGGCGGGCAGGTGCATGTGGCTCAAGGTGTATTCGGCGGCGGCGAAGGGGGTCGCCAGGTCGTAGAGCCCGCTGCAGAGCAGGACCTTTGTGTAGGGGTTGCGAGCCAAAGCCCTCCGCAGGGCCTGCGACGTGTCGGGATACCCATCTCTTGCCCGCCCGAACTCCCAGGGCTTGGTGATCCCGTCGAAGATCCGATAGGGCAGGTCGGTCTGCCAGCCGAGTCCGGCCATGTGCTCCTTGTAGACGGCCACATAGGGCCCCATCAGCATGTTGAGGCTCGGATCGAACTCGGGGCGTTCTGCCGTTCCCTTCCCTTCCGGTTCGAACCCGCGAATCCGGCCGTCGAGTCGTCCGACCGAGCGTCCTTCGGACCGCAGAAGCTCCCGGCAGAAGGCCATGATCTCCACCCGCAGATCGTTGCGGAGGATGAATTCGGCGGAGAGGCCCGTGAGGGATGCCATCTTTTCGGCGACCCGCCGCTTGGCAGCCGCCCCCAGACGA
>JAKRSE010000426.1 GCA_022402505.1 Fimbriimonadaceae bacterium
CATGTTGACCGCGTCCTCTTCGCTGATCCCTCGCTGGGCCAGGTAGAAGAGCTGGTCCTCGCCGATTTTGCTGGTCGTGGCTTCGTGCTCCATCTTGGCGGTGGAGTTCTTGACCTCGATGTAGGGGAAGGTGTGGGCGCCGCATCGGTCGCCCATCAGCATCGAGTCGCAGACGCTGTAGTTTCGCGCCCCTTCGGCTCCCTTGTTGATCTTGACCAGGCCTCGGTAGGTGTTCTGTCCGTTGCCGGCGCTGATGCCCTTGCTGACGATGGTGCTGCGGGAGTTCTTCCCGATGTGGACCATCTTCGTGCCGGTGTCCGCCTGCTGCTTGCGGGCCGTCAAGGCGACGCTGTAGAACTCGCCGACGCTGTCGTCGCCCTTGAGGATGACGCTCGGGTACTTCCAGGTGATCGCGCTGCCGGTCTCCACCTGGGTCCAGGTGATCTTGGAAGCCCGGCCGTCGCACCGGCCCCGCTTGGTGACGAAGTTGAAGATGCCGCCCCTGCCCTCGGCGTCGCCGGGATACCAGTTCTGCACCGTGCTGTACTTGATCGTCGCCTCTTCGCCGGCCCAAAGCTCGACGACGGCGGCGTGGAGCTGGTTCTCATCGCGCTTCGGCGCGGTGCATCCTTCCAGGTAGCTGACGTAGTCGCCGTCCTCGGCGACGATCAGGGTCCGCTCGAACTGGCCCGTGTTCTGCGCGTTGATTCGGAAGTAGGTGCTCAGCTCCATCGGGCACCGGACGCCCTTGGGGATGAAGACGAAGCTGCCGTCGCTGAACACTGCGCTGTTGAGGGTGGCGAAGTAGTTGTCGCTGTAGGGGACGACGCTCCCGAGGTACTTCTTGACCAGCTCAGGGTGCTCCTTGACCGCTTCGCTGATGCTGCAGAAGATGACCCCGACCTCGGCCAGCTTCTCCTTGAAGGTGGTGACGACGGAGACGGAATCGAAGACGGCATCGACCGCGACGCCGGCCAGCATCTTCTGCTCGTGGATCGGGATGCCGAGCTTGTTGAAGGTGGCGATCAGCTCGGGGTCGGCGTCGTCGAGGCTGTTGAGCTTGGGGAGCTGCTTGGGGGCGGACCAATAGCTGATCTTCTGGAGGTCCGGCCGCTGGTAGGCGACGTTCGGCCACTCGGGGAAGGTCATGGTCTGCAGATGGCGGAAGGCCTTCAGCCGGAATTCCAGCATCCACTCGGGCTCTTCCTTCTTCGCGCTGATGAACCGGACGACGTCCTCGTTCAGACCCGGCGGGAGGGTCTCCGCATCGACTTCGCTGACGAATCCCCACTTGTATTCGCGGTCGGCGTAGTGCTCCAGAAGTTCGTTGTCGTCGCTGATCTCGGCGACGTTGATCTCCTGGGCATCGGCGCCAGGCTTCATGAGTTCCGCGGTGGGGTCGGCAAAGGTGGCCATCGTGCGTTCCAGCTCCATACTACGCGATACGGCCTGAATCATGACCCGAAAGTCAACTTTCGTCCCGGGTCGCAGGCTTTGTCCGATTTGAGGCAAACTCAGAGCCGATGATCCTGAAGTCCATCAACTACTGGTGTTACCCGGGCGGCTTTGCCGGGACTCTGACGGCGGGAGAGTTTGCGCGGAAGGCGAAGCGGGACGGTTTCGAGGCGGTCGAGCTCTGCATCGGCGGCGAGGGCATCCTGACTCCGAACACGACCAGGGCCGAAGCCGAGGATCTGGTGGCCCAGGTCGAGGCCGAGGGACTGAAGGTCGGCTCCATCGCCAGCGGCCTCTACTGGAACAACTGCCTGGGCCATCCCGACTCGGCCAAGCGGGCGGCGGGGCTGGACGAGCTGAAGAAGATGGCCCGGATCACGGGCTGGATGGGCTGCCGGACTCTGTTGACGATCGTCGGTGCGGTGGACGTGTTCTTCCTCCCGGACCGGGAGGTCCACGACGAGGCGGGCCTGATGGAACGGGCGACCGAGGGGCTGAAAGAGGTTCTGCCGGTGGCCGAAGAGGCGGGAGTGATCCTCGGCTTGGAGAACGTCTGGAACAAGATTCTGCTGACCGCCACGGAGATGCGCGACTACATCGACTCGTTCGGTTCAAAGAATCTGGGCGCGTATGTGGATGTCGGAAACGTCCTGCCGTTCGGCTATCCGGATCAGTGGCTTCGGACCCTGGGTCCCCGGGTGGCGGGCATCCACTTCAAGGACTTCCGCAAGGCGGTCGGCACGGACGCGGGATTCGTGGACCTTTTGGAAGGGGACGTAGACTGGCCGGCGGTGGTCCGGGCGATCCAGGACATCGGCTACGAGGGTCCGGTCGTGGCAGAGATGATCCCCCTCTACCGACACCATCCCGAGGTCCGTTGCGCCAACACGAGTCGGGCGATGGACGCGATACTGGGTCGCGGCTGAGCCTCTCCTCTTGGCTTGGAGGATCGGCCGGCGGGAGGCGGGCGTTTCACGGGTTCGCCTTCGGCTCACGCGTTCACCGCCCGCCTCCCGCCTTTGGGGCCAGCCTCTCCTCGAAGCGTCTTCTCGGGGCCGAGGCCGAAGCCTCAGCGGATCGGCTCGAAGAACCGGACCCGGCTGAAGTCGACTCCCTGCTCCTTCACCCGGGCCCGAAAGTCGTCCTCTTCCTCCCAGATCAGTCCGCCTTCGCGGCTGACGTTGTGGATGTAGACGGTCCGCCCACCCAGCCCCAGGGCGATGCCGGTGTGGCCGGCGGGACCGCCGTCATCCCCTCGGTAGCGGAAGACCCAGATCTGTTCCTCGCCCTCTTCGGGAGCGGCGCCCGCCGGACCGTAGCCCAGGCCGGGCATGGTTCCGGGCCAGAGCAGGGATGCGGTGGTGTGGCGCATCGAGACCCGCGACCCGCGCGCCTTCAGGTAATCCAGGATGAACTTGGAGCAGTCGTTCCGACCCCAGATGTACTTTCCGCCGCGCTGAAAGTACCGTTTCGTCGCGGCCTGCAGGGGAGGCGAGGCGTCCTGGAAGCGAAAGGCTTCGGGCCGAGAGGTCTGGTTCAAGAATCCGGGCAACCCTCCGTCCGGAGACCGCAGGGCGAGCAGTCCGGCCGCCAGGCCCGAGACCCCCAGAAGGACGGCCCCGGCGGCAAACCCCTGTGTTCTGCGCCCCGACATCTCTCCCCAGTCTACGTCGTGGGAGGGGCGGTCGGTGTCTTGGGAGCCGGAATCGTCAAGCCGTGAGCCGCGTCGCGGTGGGCCTCCCGGGTCTGCGGGTCGGAGTTCATCAGGCGAAGGATGGAGTCCTTGGTCGGGGCCTGGGCGGCTCCACCCAGGCGGGTGCAGGCCATCGACCCCGCCGCCGAGGCGAAGCTCAGGCAGTCGGCCAGATCGAGTCCCCGCTGGAGGCCGAAGAGCATGCCGGCCCGGAAGGCGTCTCCGGCTCCGGTCGAATCGAGCGGAGCCGGGCAGGGGAAGCTGGGCAGCAGTCGCGGCGCCCTCCCCGGAGCGGCAAGCCAGAATCCGCGCACCCCGTCGGTGAGGATCGAGAGGCAGCCGTTCCGTTCCACCCAGGCGGCGAGCCAGTCTCGGCTTCGGCGGTCGTCGCCACGGGTCAGGCTCCAATCGGTGCTGGACTGCCAGACCACATCGGGACCCAGGGGCTCGTTCGGCCGGCAGAAGTCGAGGGCATAGAGCCCGACGCCGGCTTCCCGACCCATCGTCAGGGCGCGGCGGGCGGCGGCGCCGTGGTTGTCGTCCACAGCCAGCCAGGTGCAGCCTTCGAAGCCGAGCAGGTCGAGCCCGTGCCGTTCCTCCATCTCGGCGAAGCCTCGGCCGAACATGGTTCGTTCGCTGCCGGGGGTCACATAGATGTCGCAGAAGGGGGAAGGGTGGCAGCGGTCGGGCAGGGCTCGGTCAGTGAGGCCCGCGTCGTCCAACGCCCGTCGGATCAGGTCGGCCTCGGGACCCTCTCCCAGGGAGTTGCCCACCAGGCGCACCCGGGCTCCCCAGGCGACGAGGGCGGCTCCGGTGTTGGCGGCCTCTCCGCCCAGCGCGATCAGTTCCTCCTGGATTTCGACATAGCCGCCGGTCTCAGGGAGCCTCGGGACGCGGCGAAGTCGGTCCAGGCAGACGGTTCCATAGACGACGACCATCGACCCTCATTCTGACCTCTGCCGGGTTAAACTCCAGTCATGACCTGGATCGGGGGCGGAATCTGTTTTCTCATCTGGGTCGCCTACGGCTGGCGGATGAGGTCTCAGGCCGACGTGATGCGGGCCCGCCTGGCGGGCATGAGCCGCTCCCGGATCGTGTTTCTCGGTTCTGGAGGCCTGCTGTTGGGTCTCTTGGTGCTGAAGGCCGGCATGGTGGGGCTCGCGTTGCTGGGCGGGGCGGATGCGGACGGCATCAAGCTCTGGGCCTGGCCGTTCGTCCTCCTTCTCGGCCTCATCTTTGTCCACGTCCAGGTGTGGGGGGCGGCCGCCATGCTCACCCTGGTGCTCGGCCGGGAAACCCCTCCGCCGTCTCAGTCGTCCACCCCACAAGAGCCCTCATGAATCGCCTGCTGCTTCGCATCGTCCTCCCCCTGCTGATCCTGGGTTCCGCCGGCTCCGCGGCTCTGGCTCAGTCTTCGGATTCCTTCCGAGTGACGATCATCCAGGAAAAGCTTCGCCGGCTGGACCTCCTGAACCTGATTCTGCCCGTGCTGATGACCCGCGATCAGCTCGGCGAAGTGCTCAAGCCGATCGACGCGGCCCGGAAGGCCAAGCGCGATCTGGAAGCCAAAGAGCTCGAGCTGCTGAAGCGGCTGGAGAGGGAGGCCGATGCCGCCTACAAGAACGGGGTCGAAAAGCAGCAGGTCGTTCCCGGCGAGATGATCGGAAAGGA
>JAKRSE010000427.1 GCA_022402505.1 Fimbriimonadaceae bacterium
CTTCGTGGATCGGCTGTCCGGCATGTTCCAGGCGGAGCCCTCGACGGAAGGCCGGAGGGCGATGGTCGAGGCGGCGTCGGCCATACCGAGGAATCCCGCCCGCCCCACAAGCGTGTTCACGGCGGCTCGAAGCGTGGCCGGCCTGCTCTTCTCCAGTCCCGAATTCCAGTTCCAGTGAAGAAAGCAGCCGCTTGAACAAGCGTTTGCGCTAGACTGTCATTGCGATGATGTCTGCGCTGATGCTCGCTCTTGTCGGCGTCCAAGCGTCCCCGGCCGCCCCCGGGTCCGGCTGGCGATCCATGCCCCTCGTCTCCCGCGAGCTTCGGGCGGCGGGATTCGCGGGAGGCGAGGGCGGTCAGTGGCCCCGGGCCTTGGCGGCCGATTCGCAGGGGCGATTCCTGCTCCTGGGGGTCGATGTCGGCGGCATCTACCGAAGCAGGGACGGCGGCCGGCGATGGGAGCCCGCGAACGTCGGTTTCATGGGTCGTGGCGCGGCCGGCCTCTCGATCGACCCGAAGAACCCGCAGCGGGCGGTGGCGGTCGCGACAAACACGGCGGCCTTCCCCCGAAACGGCGTCTACCTGACCGAAGACGGAGCCTCGTCCTGGCGGCTCGTCCTGCCCGCCGACATCTCCGGCAACGAGTTTCGCGACCAGATCATCCACGATCCCTCGAGCTGGGATGCGGTCCGGAAGGAGACCCGAACCCTCTACTGGTCCCGGGTGGCCGAAGACCGGCCTGACTTCGGAACCGCCGTCTCCTCGCCGGGACTCTACGTCAGCCGGGACGCCGGTCGGGCCTGGTCTCGCGTGCCGAACTCCGAGCGCTGGGGCGGCTCCATTCTGAAGCCGGGCCCCCGCGGGCTCATTTGGATCGGCAACGGCGACGGCCTCCACCTCTTCGATCCCCGGAAGAACGAAGCTCGGCGGGTCCGAGAAGGCCGGGTGACGGGGGTGGCTGTGGTGCCCGGCCGGCCGAATTCGGTCTGGCTGTCGCGCGATCGGACGGTGGAGAGGTCCGACAACCTGGGGGCATCCTGGCTCGATGCGACCCCGGCCGGTCTGCTTCTTCCGGCTCATCGCCTGCGGAATGTGACCGTGAGCCCCGCCGACCCGAATCGGCTGATGGTTTGGGCCGAGACCGAGCCGAACGATTGGAACTGGCCGCGCATGGTCAGCCACGATGCGGGTCGGACCTGGCGGGTGGTGGAGAAGATCTCAACCGGCGCCTTCCTGCCGGACAACACTCGGCAGGGCATCTCCGTCTGGCATCCACAGGACCGGTCGATCGCCTGGGGACTTGGCGGAGACTGGCCGACTCGGAGCGAAGACGGAGGGCGATCGTTCGCCTACTCCGGCACCGGGTACTCCTGCTTCCTGGTCGGCGGCGCCTTCGCCTTCAGCCGTTCGAATCCGGACGTGGTGTTCTTCGCGAGCCAGGACTACAACGGGGCGATGACCGAGGATCGAGGCCGGACCTGGCGGTATCTGAACGTCAGCGGCGAGGCCTGGGGCGGCTTCACCTATGGCGGCTACGCCCTCAACGACCGGGTGTTGTTCGCCGGCAATGCTCCGGGATGGGGCGGGCCGAGAGAGGTCAAGGTCAGTCGCGACGGGGGCCGAACGTGGGAGGCGTCGGGCCTGCAGAATCGCGGCCTGGACGCCGGCTTCGGCTGGAGCCGGGACCTGCGGGTCGGCTTCATCGGCGATCTGCGCACCGAGGACGAGGCTCGCTCATGGCAGAGGATGGCGGACTGCGACGGAGTCCTGACGGATGGCCCGGACGGCGAGCTCTTCGGGATCAAGCGTGGAACGCCGAACCGGGCCGTCCGGAGCGACGACGGCGGCCGCACCTGGACCACGGTCTTCACGACCGAGGCCGAGCTGCGCGACCTGGCGTGGGATCCGAAGGGCCGGCGGCTCTACGCGGCTGCCGGGCTTCAGGCGTGGGTCTGGGATGGGGCTCGGCTCACGCGGCTCCAGATTCCCCTGGACGCCACGGGCGAGTCGCGGGTCCGGACGGTCGCCGTCGATCCGAGCGATCCGAAGGTGGTCTATGTCGGCTCAGCCGGACACGTCTGGTCGCACGGCGCTCCGACCGTCCGCTCGCTCGATTCGGGGAAGACCTGGCAGGTGCTGACCGAGACCAGGCCCCTGGCCGCCGGACGACTGGATGGCGGCCGCGAAGTGGATACGCTGCGGGTCCATCCTCGAACCCGGGAGCTCTGGGCGGCGACCAGCTGTTTCGGCCAGTGGGTGCATCCCGGGCCGAATGGCTGAATCTTCACTAATTTTGGCGGGATCAAGCGGCGGTTTCCGGCGATGCTCCGATTCTTGCGGTCGTCTAAGGGATAGAATCAAGATTCTTGGGGGCGGCAGCGACGCCGGCTCGCAGACACCGCCCGCTTCGACATGAACAAGACGTTTCCACTGCTCCCGCCGGACATCGAACTTCCTCCGGTGCTGAACCTCTGCGCGGCCACGCGCCACCGGATGATGGAAGAGGCGGTCGTGAGCCTGTACCGCTGGTACGTCGCCCGCAGCCAGGAGAACCGGAACTGGAATCCGGACACCAGTCTGGATTGGCAGAACTTCTCCGAGAGCCACAGCGACGAGGTTCACGTCGCCATCGAGGGGTTCTTCGCGGTGGAGCAGTACGTGCCGGACTACACCAGCAAGCTTCTCAGCAAGGTGCGTGAATCCCACGGCCGCTCCCACTTCCAGCTTCGCTGGGGGTCCGAGGGGCAGAAGCACATGGAGCTCTGGCGAAACGCGATCCTCGTCGGAAAGCGCCGCAAGGCGGACTGGGTTCGCGAGTACGGCGAGCAGCTGCGCAACGAGGAGTGGAACCTGCCTTGGGACGATCCGGTCCACATGCTGTTCTACACCGTGTTCCAGGAGCGAGCGACCCAGGTGAACTACCTCAACCTCGGCTTGATCGCCAAGGGAAATGGAGCGACGGGCGAGCAGGACCGCGACCCGGTGCTGGCGGAAGCCTGCCGCCTGATCGCCGCGGATGAAGCCGCCCACTACCACTTCTTCCTGGAGTGCGCCCGGCTCAACCTCTACTTCTTCCCCCGCCGCTCGCTGGAGGCGATGGCCGACGTGCTCCGCCACTTCGCCATGCCTGCCGGCAACATCATCCCGAACTTCGCCAACTTCGCGGAAACGGTGATGAAGATCGGGGTCTATGGCCCGAGGCACTTCAGCCGCGACGTGGCGAAGGTGGCCCTGGAACAGCTGGGCGCCAAGGCACTTCGCGCCGTGGAGGAAGGGATCAAGAAGTCCCGCAACATTCCCGACGAGTTCGGCCTCTTCCGTTCCGGGGCAATCTTCGAGTCTCTGAACTACCAGGGAGTCGAGCAGAAGGTGAAGCAGCTCTACGGCCGCCTGCGAGCCTACAACAGCGAAGTCGGTCGGCACCTCGTGGAGCCGCTGACCGAGCCGCCCTTCTCGCCGGAACCGGCCTGAACCGCCTCACCGGGCGACGAGCAGGGCACCGAGCCGGTTCTCGCCCGTCGCTTCGTCCCACATGTCCAGGTTGGCCAGTCGGATGCTGAACTTCGGCCTGCCCGCCAGTCGCGGCGAAGCGTCCGGCAACGCGAGTCGAACTTCATAGTCCCCGGCGGTGCGGGGGGCGGTCATCTGGACGGTCAACCGCTGAGTTTCGCCCGCTCCCCAGGTGCGGATGTCGGTCGAGACGCTCGTCCGAGAGACGACGCGGCTGCCGTTCCGGAGCACGATCTGGGCCAGAGTGAGCCTGAACCTCGCACCGGGACGGACCCGGCTCGGCCAGGCGGAGGTCCGGGCGGTCAGCCGGTAGCCCAGCCTTCGGTCCAGATGATGAAAGGCGGTGTCGCCGTCCACCCGGTCGCGCTGCCAGCGGCGGATCATTCCCTTGTTGTATTCGATGTGTCCCAGGCTCATGTGGAGCTGTTCGGACTCTCGCAGCACCCGCTCGCTGGAGTACCAATCCCCGTCGAAGATGCCGTCGCCGTCGGGGTCGCTCCGGTCGGCGGTGTCCGGTTCGAACATGTTCGGAGCGAATCGGGTGTCCTCGGCCAGCCAGGCCATCTCTCGGGCGACCACGTCCTCCGGCGGCGGCCATTGACCGGGCTGCCAATCCCACCAGTAGGTGCGCCCGTTCCAGTGGTCGCCGGGGAAGAACATGTTGCGGTGGCCGAGCCGGGATCGGATCGATCCGTCGAAGGCGTTCTTTCGGGTCCGGGGAGCGGGTCCGCCGAATCTCATCACGTTCGGCGGGTACCGGACCAGCAGATACCGATCCTTCGGCATCATCCAGACCGATGCGCGGATGATCCGTTCGTAGGGGGCGTCTTCGGTCAGCCCGTTCGTCGAGGTGTGCTCCTCGCCCCATGCTCCGATGAACCCGACCTCCTGGGCTGCCAGAAGGTCGCCTTCCTCCTGCCACATCGGCCGCAGCTGCCGGATGTGGGCGAGCACGGTTTCGAGCGGGGCGTCCGGCGACCGCTCGTCGGGAGCGTAGAAGAGGGTCGGCATCAGCTTGAAGCCGGCCTCTCGGGCGGTCCGAAAGTCGCCTCGGATGCGGGCCATCAAGTCGTCGGGCAGGGCCTGGGAGTCTCGATGAGCCGACAGGTCCACCCGGTAGGAGAGGACGGTGATGTTCCGGCTTCGAAGCGCGGCAAGATCGGCCGGATCGAGCGGACCTCCCACGGGATACCGGGCCATGTACCACCCTCTCTCCGGATTCGGGAACCGTCCGATGGGGTCCGGGGCGTGGGTCTGGACGACGGAGACCGAGGCGAGGGCGGCGAGGACGGCGAGCATGGCCGCCCTCCATTCTAGCCGCCCTCCGGCCCGGTCGGGCTTA
>JAKRSE010000428.1 GCA_022402505.1 Fimbriimonadaceae bacterium
GCATTTCGCGCCGGAAGGCTCGGCCTGCCAGGAGGGCGGCCGCCTCGTCGGGCTCGGCCTCCAGCATCCTCTGCAGGGTCCTCAGGAGCAGTCCCGCCTCGCCTCGGGTGAATTCCGGCTGCGGGTCCCAGTCTCCCCCGGCAGCCATGCTCGGGGCGAGGTCCAGCAGGTCGGGGTCGAAATCCGCGCCTTCCCGCCGCATCCGCCGCCGGGCGTCCTGGAACAGACGGGCAGCCTCGGCCGAACGCCCGAGCCGGCCCAGAGCGACCAATCGAGCCCGCCAGAAGGCCGGATCTTGTGGGAAGTGGGCCAGCCCCGCCTCCGCCGCCCTCACGGCCGCTTCCGAGTCCCGAGTCTCGGCGCAGAGGTCGAGAAGCCGGCTCACGGCATCGGCCGCGGCCAGGGACCATTCGGATCGACGGTCCAGAACCCAGTCGGCCTCGAGGTCGGGAAGCACCGACAGCTCGAGTGTCGGAAGGAGTTCGACCAGCATCCGTCTCTCGGTGTTCACATCCGGCTCCGAGGCGGCCAGGGTCAGGGCGGCCAGAGCCTCGACGAGGTCCACGCGCACCCTCGCCGGATCGAGCCGAACTCCGGCCGGAGTCTCGTCCAGCAGCCCCTCCGACCGGAGCCGCGAGAGGCCCACCCGCAGGCGGTTTCGGGCCGACTCGGAATCCGCGCCAGGCCAGAGTCGCAGGATCAGCTGTTCCCGGCTCAGCCGAACCGGATGTTCGACGGCCAGGATGGTGGGAAGGGCGGACAGCCGATCCGGCGCTCCCGGCCCCAGAAGCCGAATCTCCACCCTTGGAACGGTACCTGAGCCCTTCAGAGTCTTGGATCGACGGGCTCGCTTTCCAGGGCGAGGATTCCGAAGACGCACTCATGAACCCGGCGGAGCCCCTCGCCCCGGAGAAACCGCTCCAGCGCCTCGATTCCCAGGGCGAACTCGGTCCAGGCCAGCGACCGCTTGCGCGAGAGGCTCCGGACCTTCAGGCGCTCGAGGTTCTGAGGCTCCAGATACCCGGGGCCGTAGATGATGCGCAGATACTCGGGTCCGCGACACTTCACCGCGGGCTGGATCGGCCCCTTGCGCCCGCTCGGGAGAAACTCAAGGGGTTTGACCACCATCCCTTCCCCGCCGCCGGTCACAAGCTCCTCCCACCAGAGCCGGGCTTCGTTCGATTCGGCCTCCGAATCCAGCCGGACGAGACGGTGATTGGTCTTGCGAAGAATCTGAGGGTCGGCGTTGCAGAGGGCGGCGAGGGTCTCCATGTGCCAGAGATGGCTCCGGTCAACGAAGACTCCGGACTCGCCCGCGAGGATGTGGAAGGGCGCGAGTCGGTAGTCGTCGACAGATCGCACCTCCCAGCAGTACCGTCGGTAGGCGTCGCGGAACCGGAGGGCGTCCTCGCGGCGGTTCCCTGCCACGGCCGCCGGGCCTTCGACCGAGAGTCCCCTCGCCTCCAATCCGGCAGCCACCTGAGCCAGGGCCTCGGCGTGGGCCAGGGCGGCGGCCCCGACGGGAGCGTAGCTGTCCTTGAGGAGTCCGATCGCCTTGGCCGACCAGGGCATGATCTCCAGATCGAGCAGAACCCAGTCGGAAGTCAGCTCTTGGAAGAGCCCGGAGGCTTCCGCCGCCGACGAGAGCCGCTGGAGAATTGAGCCTTCCACGGCCCGATCCTCGAAGAACCTTCGCCCCGTGCGGGTGAGGATGGCGCCGATCTCGCCGCTCTGCACGTCGAAGCGTCGCGCGGCCGCATCCGCGTTTCGACAGACGATCGCCAGGGCCCGTGAGCCCATGTGCTTCTCCTGACAGACGACCGATTCGATTCCCTGCCGTCGGTAGTAGCCCAGGGCCTCTTCCGGATGTTCCAGGAAGCCGTCGCGCGCCGAAGTCTCGCAGGGAGACATCGTCGGCGGCAGATGGATGAGCCACCGAGGATCGGCGGCGAAGCGGGACATGACCTCCAGTGCGGCGATTGCGTTCTCCTCGCGGATCGTGCTCCGGCCCGCGAGACGCGATTCGATGTGCCGCCGTCCGACCACGTCGGCGATATCCAGCAGGCCGTCGTCGGCGGACGATCCCGGGGGAGGCTGCATGGGCCGCTTCGGTTCGGCGTAGACCTTCCGCGCGGGCACGGAGATGAGCTCCTGCTCGGGATAGCGCAGGGCGGTCAGCCTTCCGCCGAAGCAGCATCCGGTGTCGATGTTGATCGTGCGGTTGAAGAAGACCGGTTCGGTGACCGGCGTGTGTCCGTAGACCACGAGGGCCTGACCTCGGTAATCCTTGGCCCAAGGCAGGCGGACCGGGAGGCCGAATTCGTCGATCTCGCCCGTGGTCTCGCCGTAGAGGGCGAAGTCGCGGACCGCCGACGACCCGCGCCCCTGCATCGAGGCCGGCATCCCGGCGTGGGCGAGGCAGAGCCGGCCGTCGTCGAGAACCGCATGGCTCACCAGGGACCGGAAGAACTCGGCGACCTCCGCCCGGAACTCTTCCGACTCGCGCCCGAAGGTCTCCATCGTCTCGGCGAGGCCGTGGTTCAGGCTCACCCGTCCCCCGGTCAGCGCGCGAGCGAGCTTCATGTCGTGGTTCCCGGGGACGGCCAGAGCCCGGCCGGACTTGACGGCGGCCATCACCCTCCGGACGACGCCGACCGAGTCGGGTCCCCGATCCACCAGGTCCCCGAGAAAGGCGGGCATCCGCCCCTCGGGATGGCTCCAATCGGACTCCGAGTAGCCGAGCCGGCTCATCAGCTCCTGCAGCTCGTCGAGGCAGCCGTGGATGTCGCCGATGATGTCGAGCGGTCCGTGGATCTCGGGTCGGCGGCTCCAGAGCCGTTCGCGCACGATCTCGGCAGCTTCCGCCTCTTCCGGGTCGAGGACATAGACCTTGTGAAACTTCTCCTTTCGGAGCCCGGGGATGGACCGCCTCAGGTCCTGGTGCTGCCCCCGGATGACGTGCGGCCCGAAGTCTCGGTCGGGTCGGGAGCGGTTCCTCTCCTGGCAGATCCCGACCGGCGTGTCCAGCACGATCGCGACCTTGAGGGCGTGGAATCGGGTTGCGATCTCCAGCAGAGACCGCCGGGCCGGCCCCTGAACGCTGGTCGCATCGACGACGGTCAGCCGGCCCAGCTCCAACCGCTTGGCGAGCATGAAATGGAGGGCTTCGAAGGCGGGCTTGGTGGCTGCCTGATCGGTCTCGTCGTCCATGACCATGCCTCGAAAGGCATCGCTGCTGAGGACCTCGGTCGGTCGAAAGTGGCGTCGGGCGAAGGTGGACTTGCCCGAACCGCTCGTCCCGATGAGCACGACGAGTGAGAACTCGGGAATCTGGATCTTCATCGGGAGAACACCGCCAAGCAGGAAGGATGGCCGTGAGCCGGGTCGACCTCGCCCAGGCCTTCAAACTCGACCGAGTAGCCGAAGCGATCCGCGGCAGCCGCCGCCCAGGCTTCGAATTCCGAGGCGGTCCACTCGAATCGGTGGTCGGGGTGCCTCAGGCCCTCCAGGCCGTAGACGGCGTTGTAGGCTCGATTGGGCGTCGTCAGCACGACTGTCTTCGGCCGGGCTTCGCCGAAGACCACCCGCTCGAAGGCGGGAATCCGCTCGGGGTCCAGATGCTCGATCACCTCGACGATCGCCGCCAGGTCGAAGCCGGCCAGGCGGTCGTCGCGGTACGTCAGGCTCCCGTGGATCAACTGAACCCGTTCGGCCAGGAGGACCCCGGCGTCGTCCAGCTTCATTCGGGACCGCAACCGCTCCAGGCTCTGCCAGACGACATCGAAGCCGACGATCCGCTCGATTCCGGGGATCTTCACCAGCTCTCGGAGGAGCTTGCCGTCTCCGCAGCCCAGATCGAGCACGGATTTCGGCCTTCGCTGACGGACCAGCTCAAGAATCCGGTCGTGCCGAACCCGGTGGAGTCGGGGCGTCCTTTCCGGAGGGTCGGTTTCGACCGGCTCCTCTGCGACGACGGCAAGCTGCTTCAGCGCCTCTTCGACCAGCGAGGCCCGTCGCCCGAGAGCCGAGCGGACGATCCAATCCCGCTCCGGATGCTCGGCCAGCCACCCCTCGCCTCGACTGAGGATCTTGCGGATTTCAGCCTCGCCCAGAAAGTAGTGCTTCTTGGAATCCAGGGCCGGAATCAGGATGGAGAGGTGGCGAAGGGCGTCGCGCACGGTGAGGGTTCCGCGGAGGGTCAGGTCTGCATAAGGGCTCTCACCCCATTCCGGGTGGTCCGGGTCCAGCGGGTGCCGAGCGGCCGCGACCTCCCACCCCAGCGGTTCAAAGAGGCGGTTCACCCGGCTCAGGCCTCCTCGACACACGAGAACCGGCACGCGGATTTCCAGCGGCATCGGCGTCTCGACCAGCTCCGGACTGTGGGTGCAGCGGCCGGCCATCGCCATGGAAAACGCCTCCGAAAGGGCCACGCCAAGGTGCGAGGCGGCCACGAACGGGCGGTCGTTCACATAGCCGGTGGAGGTCGTCTGCTCGCCCGGCTTCCCCCGGACCAGCCGGATCGGGTCGATGTCCAGCAGCAGCGCGGCGGTGCATCGGTCCTCGCTGGCTTCCGGGTAGACGACCTGAATCCTTCCCCAGCCCACCTCGGCTTCGTAGGTCCGATCGGGATGCTTGTGAAGCAGGCGTCCCAGGTCGGTCGCCGGGCGATGGGTTGTCGTGATGAGCAGCATCCCGAAGAGGCCAGTCTACTGGAGCGGTTCGCGGCCCCACGCTTCCCGGCCCGAAATCGGGCGGCCCATTGACACTCCGAACCGCCCTGGGTTACACTTAACTTTGTGGTTAACTTTTCTGCGTCCGACGTGGATCGGGTGTTC